>JASGCF010000254.1:0-3395 GCA_030054275.1 Limnohabitans sp.
CCATCGACATCGGCGAGGCTACCGAACTCAGACACCGAGACCTCAGACGCAGAGCCGCGACTAGGCCGGAACTGGCGATCCACATCCGTACGCTAGACAAAGAATCCGCCCGAGACATAGGTCGTCGGACCTGCATCTTCCACAACTTCAATAGCGGTGTCGGGGTCAAACCCAGTGAGTTCAACCCAAGTGAGCGCAGCGGAGACGCCGACCGACCACACATCGCCAAGTCTTCGTGTGATTTGAATCGGCGCAGACGCGCGGTTCTCATCGTAATCTTGGAAGATCCGGTAGCGGTAGAACGGCGAGATTCGAAACGCGTAATCCGTTTCGAACATGTGCGGTTCGAGGAAATCAACCGAGAAACTTGAGACTTCGTTGCCAGGTGCGATCGAGAGCGCGAACTGCTGCCCAGCGCCACGAAACGCACGACCTGCAACCAATTCGTCGAAGGTCTCCGGCGTATCTGCGATGTCAAAGTTGCGTTGATTGACACTGAATTGCCCGAATACGCCAGAGTCGGTGCCGAGACCGACACCGAAATTCACGCTGCCAGTGTTGCGCTCTTTGATCTCAGTCAGCACATCGCGAACATCGGTGCGTACAAGCGCAGCGCGTGCGGCTGCGGTTTGTGGCGCGTCTGGGCCACTGGGCTGTTGCGGGTCGTTTGTCTTCGCTTGATCCGCGTTGGTGTTCTGCGCAGTACCCGTTGCTTCGGGGGTATCAAGCGCATCTTGTTCGGCGGGATTCGGACGCTGCACTGTGATGCGAACATCGTTGAAGAGTTGCGTTTGGAGGACGCGCTTCTTCGATGCCTCCAATTCGCGGCCGTCCAAAACGCGTCCCGGCTGAATACGCACCAAACGGCGAATGATCTTGTCCTTCGTGAGGAAGTTCCCTTGCACATTCACCAAGCCTGCAACAGTGCGCGAACCTTCGCGCACAGAGAGCAGGAGGTCAACCTCCGGCTCCTCGCCAACGCGCACACTTTTGTCGTTGACTTGCACATCCACATGGCCAAGCAAAAAGTAGGTGTCGCGGATGCTCGCCACGCTCTTGTCAATCTTGTAGCGCGAGAAAATGTCGCCAGGGTGAATGAACAGGAGATCCTTGATTTGATCGTCGTCGAGCACCGCGAGTGGCTTTGGACCTTCTGCGCCGAGTCCTTCGATCAGCACAGATCGCAATCGATAGCGACGGCCTTCGCTCACCACAAAGACAACCTTCGCCTCTTTCGAATCGGCAGAGATTTCAATGCGACGATCGACGCGTACATCAACGAAGCCGCGGTCTTTGTAGTACTTGTCGAGCGCTGCGACATCATCGACCAAGCGATCTTCATCAAGTTCGCCCTTGCCGAACAGCGGAATCGCTGTACCGGTCTTGACCTCTGCGCCAAGTTCATCTGCGTTGAAACTTTCGTTTCCGACGAAGAGAATCTCCTTCACTTTGACGCGCGGGCCTTCGACGATGCGCAGGATCAAAATGCCTGAGTCGCGCAGCAGTTTTTCGTCAACGGTGACTTCCGCGAGATAGTGACCTCGCTTGCGATACAACTCTTTGATACGCGTGACCGACTGTTCGAGCAGAAAGTCGTCGCGCGGGCCGCCTGCGTAGAGCGGAATCGCTTTGCGCAAATCTTGATCCGAGATCAACTTGTTTCCGACCACCTGCAGGTCGCGCACGATGGGCTGCTCGACAAGCACATATGCAAGTTCAACGGATCCATCGGGCAACAGCGTCGCAACTGCGTCCACGGTGTCGAACTGTCCGAGGCGATAGAGCGTCGCAACATCGATACGAATCGCCGCAGCTTCGAAAGGCTGCCCCGCAGCAACGCGCACATTGTTGAGGACCTCGCGCTCTGTCACGCGATCAAGGCCTTTGAAACTCACCTTTGAGATCGGGCGATCTGCAAGCGTGGCATCGTCAATTGGAGCCGTTTGTGCGACGATTGGCGCTGCGAGCGCAAGAGCAAGCAGGGTCGCAGCAAGTGTTCGGGCAACACCAGATCGCTGCGCGAGGCACGCATGACTTTCGCGCACAGCATGCGTGCGCGCGCGTTCGTTGGTGCCTTCGAATCCCGATCGGGTCATTGGGGCGCAGAATAGCGGTTCGAGCGTTGTTCTGTGCAACACTTGGGGCTTGGAGTGCGCGATGTGATGTGGTGGCGCGTGCGGCGGTTGAAGGCTACCCTTTCGCCCCATGACGACTGCAGCAGCACTCAAGCGCACGCCCTTCCACGCCCTCCATCTTGATCACAAGGCGAAGATGGTCGAGTTCGCTGGTTACGACATGCCGATCTCGTATGGATCGATCATCGAGGAGCACAAGTGGTGCCGCGCGAGTGCTGGGTTCTTCGATGTGTCGCACATGGGCCGCCTGCGTTTCAGTGGCCGTCACGCGCGCAGGTTCCTTGACCATGTGTGCACCCGACAGATCTTCGGTATGCAAACCGGCATGGTGCGCTACTCGCTCATCTGTAATGCACAGGGCGGCTGCCGTGACGATGTGCTGGTGTACTGCGTCGATGAAGACGAGTACCTCGTTGTGTGCAACGCGTCGAATCGCCAAAAGCTGCTTGGCCATTTTGCAGAGGTGAAAGCGGCTGGGCAGTTTGCCTTCAAACTCGAGGATGAAACAGATTCCACAGCGATGGTTGCGATCCAAGGCCCGAAGGCGATGGATCTCATTTCGAAGATGTCGAGCACGATTCCTTCCATGAAGCGCTATCGCTTCATGGTGAAGAATCTCGTGGTGATCAAATTGCTTGTGTCGCGCACCGGATACACGGGCGAGGACGGAGTGGAAGTGATTCTTCCGTCGTCGATGGCGAAACTGGCACTTGGCATGGTGCTGAAGGACATGGGCGGCGATTCGAGCGTCGTGAAGCCTGTTGGGCTTGGAGCGCGCGACACGCTTCGCATGGAAGCTGGCATGCCGCTTTATGGTCACGAAATCACGGAAGACATTGATCCAGTGTCTGCAGGGCTTGAATTCGCCATCAAGTTTGATAAGGGCATGACCGGTGGCCCCGATGACGAACGAACTGGGACTTTCATCGGCCAAGAGGCGCTTCGAAAGATCAAGGCAGAAGGCCCAGCGAAACGCTTGGTTGGGCTGTTCGTCGAGGGCCGTCGCTCGCCGCGACAGGGGATGCAAATTCTCTCAGGTGGTCAAGCCGTTGGCGAAGTCACAAGCGGTTGCGTCTCGCCGACCCTTGACCGTGCGATTGCGATGGCGTTCGTGCCGGCCGCACTTGCTCTCGAGGGAACTGCGTTGGAACTCGACCTCGCCGGCAAAGGCACGACATCAGCCGTGGTGACGAAGTTGCCTTTCGTGAGCCGAGTTTGATCCCTTGCGATCTGCGTGGTTCCCTGACCGACGCTCGCCGT
>JASGCF010000254.1:3495-5028 GCA_030054275.1 Limnohabitans sp.
CTTGCCGCGAGTCACTTGCCGCGAGTCACTTGCCGCGAGTCACTTGCGTCGGGGCGAAATCGGTTGCCAAAGTTGCGACAGTGAACTCACGCGCGGGCGTCACGGCGCTGCATCGGAATCGTGCGAGGATTCATGCGTCGTGGATCAGCTTCCGGCGCGCGTTGCGGATCGCGACGAATCATGCCGCGAGCACCTTCGCGCACGCCAGGTTCAACGCCTTCTTGCATCATTTGCCGCAAGAATCGCAGCGGGCGATCATCTGTGATCTTCTGCTGCAGCCGACGCAACGCCTCAACCTCGATCTGTCGCACGCGTTCGCGAGTGAGCCCAACCTCACGACCGATCTGCTTCAGGGTGAGCGGCTCTTTGCCCTCAAGGCCGTAGCGCAAGCGGATGACGCGCGCATCGCGCTCGTCGATCTGCTCAAGAAGTTGTAAGACAAGTCGGAACTCTTCGCGGCGGGTCACCGACTCTTCGGGTTTGCCGTGGCGGTGATCCTCGAACAACTCGTGTAAATCTGGGCCGTCGCCGCGCTCGTTGCCTGGCGACTGACTCGGCGCGTTGTAGGCCTTCACAGCGCGGCGCACGACCATCAGTTTGCGCACCGGAATCTTCAGGTCATCTGCAAGTTCTTGCATCGTCGGCTGTCTGCCGAACTCTTCCTCAAGTCGGCGCGACGCTTCTTTGCAGCGCGCGATGAGATCGACCATGTACGCCGGAATATGGATGGGCTGCACGGCATTGATAAGCGTGCGCTTGATGGCTTGCTTGATCCACCACGAGGCGTAGGTCGAGAATCGTGCACCTTGCGCAGGATCGAATCCTTCGACGGCTCGAATCAGCCCGATGTTGCCCTCTTCAATGAGGTCTGCAAGCGACAGGCCGCGGTTGACATAGTTCTTCGAAATCGAAATCACCAAGCGCAGATTTGCGCGGATCATGCGATCTTTCGAGGAAAAACAGTTGTCGTTGATAATCCGCCAGCCAAGATCTTTCTCCTCCTCGGCTGTCAGCAGGGGGACCTCGTTGATCTGGCGAAGGTAGAGTTGTAGTTCGGACTGCAATGACGAACGACCCATGGGAACCTCAGAATGGGAATCTCGAGCGGTGCCTCGCGAGAACCTCGCTGCGCAACACAACACACTTGATCCGATCGGCCGTTGATGTGCGCGGTTGTTTCGAATGCATGCATACCTCTGCATTCGGCGTGTCGCGCGTTTCAACTCCGATCGATGAGGCCCCTCTGGGCGAGTTCGGCGGAAAATCCGTCGGACGCGCTTGAAGTGCAGGATCGTTCCACGAATCGCCGAGGGGCGTGAGGCTTGGACATGCCACAACGCGGCGGTCTGCGCTGCGCTTCATGCGCGTTGCAGACGCTTGCTCCCTCGACGCCGCACTTCCGTGTGGGCGGAACTCTCCGAGCAGTTGCTGTTGTTTGCGCCCTCGATCGTGCGCTGGTTCAACTTGGTTTTTGCCCAAGCCTCGCCAACGGCGCCGATGCGCGCTCCCTCGAACAACTGCACCTCACCTTTG
>JASGCF010000255.1 GCA_030054275.1 Limnohabitans sp.
AAGCTGATGTCGGCCCGCGCGTACTACGGCCTTGGAACCGAGCGCGAATCGGCGCGCGCCGCACTCATTCTGAGCACATCTTGGGAGCGATCCACGGTGGACGACGATGTTGCTGCCGTGCTCCTCGATGTTGCGGATGAGGACTTGAAGGTTCTCGCGCGTGAGTGGAAGTCGCGTTGGAAGTGAATCGGAATGCAGGGTTACACGCTAAGGGCGTGGATCACGAATGTCCGAATCCCACGGTGTGAGCGCGTGAGGATGCCTTCCTCCGCCAACCAAGAGACGCACTGTTGTGCCTCACGTAGACCCAGCCGCCGGCAGATTCCACCGCACCACGGCACGAGATGGGCTTGGTGGATACGGGATGTGCATGCGGAAGCAGCGGAATGCCTCAAGTGGTCGATCCATCATCGCGGCGCCGTGCGCCAGCATTTTGGCGTGGAGTTTGCTGTCGACCTTCGATGCCGCGGGCAGCGCGGTTGAGCGCACGAACTGTGCATCGATCCTTCCGTGAAATCGCTGGAGGTCGGCGAACTCGCCGTACTCGACTCCTCGCGTCGCGCTGAAGAAAAGTGCGGCCGTCGGCTCGATGGCGGGAAGCGTTCGGTCGAGCATCACGTCGAAGTAGAGCTGTCGAACGGGGAAGGAAATTTGCGAACTGAGTTCGCCCGTTCGTTGCTCAGGCGTGGCGTGGAAAGGTCCAACCGCCTCCAGTTTTTCGGCGAAGGTCAAGGTGAGTGCGCGGGACGTATGAGCGTCTGGGTCTGCAACAACAAGCGTTCCCGACTGAGTCCTCTTGGCTTCGACGACGCCCAGACCGATGTCTGGCGTGCTCGCCGAGGCGACCAGTGCAGGTATGGAGTTCGACTGCATCTGATCGACCGTCGACCAATCGCCAGCTTCGCAGTCGTGATCGACCGAAACCCCACGATGGACGATCCTCGGTCCGAGCCACCGCAGCGTTCGGAAACCAACGGTCATGTCGAGTGACGCGAGGGTGATGAGCGAGGCATCCTTCTTCGACGGCGTGACAAACCACGTCACAACAATCGCGTCGGCCATCTCACCCCGCAAGGCGATGCCAGACTCGAAGTAGAGTTTCTGCATTTTCGCGAGGTGGCGTTGCTCGGCCGCGGTTCCTCGCCCCGCGGCGGCCATTGCGGAGATCTGCAGCGGCGAGGCGTTGAGTTGTTCGAACGCGCGATACAACTCGACGACGGCACTCTCAAGCTTCGCGACGGTGTTCGCACCTGCGCCCGCTCGCTTGAGCCCTTCCGTAAGCGTCCTCGTACCGCGTTCTCCTGGAAGGGCCGACAAAATGTCTGGCGTATCGGTCGCGGCCGCGATCCGCATGGCTTGCGAGCCGAGCATCTTGTCGACACCAAGTTGCCTCGCCAAACTGCGAGCGCTGTTCTCGCCGACTTGTATCTCGGACAACGCTTGCTTCAGGGCGCTTTGCAGTAGTTCCGCGGATCTCGCGATCTCGCGATGTTTTTCGTCGAAGGTCGTGGGAGTAGGTGGGCTCTGGGTCATATGGAAGATCGGGGGGTCGGAACCGTGCGTGACACTTCGTCGCCGGACGGCTGTATCGGACAAGCGCGACCGTGCGCCGGCGCGAATCCCAATCAGATCTGAATGTATGGACAGACACTCGGTTTGGCGACTCACATCGTGGGATGGCGACATTTTTGCGTTGGTTTTGCGGTCGTCGAACACGAGTTTGCCACTGCAGCGAAATCGGCCGCACGATGATGACGCAACCGAAGTCTGCGTCGCCTCAGTGCGTCATCCGCATGTCGCGGCAATTCTGGTACCGTCGTCCGCCCCATTATGCCCGGAGGAAGTGCAATGAATTCCATGCGTCAAGAATCGGATAGTCTCGGTCAAGTTTTGGTCCCCGCAGATCGTCTCTGGGGCGCGCAGACGCAGCGCTCACTTGAGCACTTCAGTATCGGCACCGATCTGATTCCGCGCGAGATGATCGGCGCCTACGCGACGCTCAAGAAGGCCGCGGCCATGGCGAACCACGACGGCAAGCGCCTTGCTGACGAACAGTTTCGGCTGATCGTTGCGACCTGCGATGAGATTCTCGCTGGCCAACACGCCGACATGTTTCCGCTCCATGTGTGGATGACGGGAAGCGGCACGCAGTTCAACATGAACGTGAACGAAGTGATGTCGAACCGTTGCTGCCAGATGGCGGGCACCGCGCTCGGGAGCAAGACGCCTGTCCATCCGAACGACCACGTCAACATGTCGCAGTCGTCGAACGATTCGTTCCCGACGGCGATGAACATCGCGGCCGCGGTGCATGCGAAGCGTGATTTGCTTCCGGCGCTCACGATGCTGCGTGACGCGATCTCCGCGAAGGCCGCGGAATGGAAAGACGTCATCAAGATCGGCCGCACGCACATGCAAGACGCAACACCGCTCACGCTCGGGCAGGAGTGGTCGGGCTACGCAGCAGCAATAGACGACGACATCAAGCGCATCGAAGACGCACTCGTCGGCGTGTATCGACTCGCGCTCGGCGGCACGGCGGTAGGTACGGGGATCAACTCCGCGCCTGGATTTGCTGAAGCTGCAGCGGCGAAGATCGCGGAATTGACGGGGCTTCCCTTTGTGACTGCGCCGAACAAGTTCTGCGTGCAAGGTGGCCACGACGCGCTCGTTCACTTGTCGGGCGCGATGCGTACGCTCGCGGTCACGCTCTACAAAGTCGGCAACGACGTGCGGCTGATGTCGTGCGGCCCGCGCGCGGGCTTCGCAGAACTCGTGATTCCCGCGAACGAGCCGGGTTCGTCGATCATGCCAGGCAAGGTCAACCCAACGCAGGCTGAAGCGCTCACGATGCTCTCCGTGCAAGTCATGGCGAACGATGTCGCGGTCGGCTTCGGCGGCGCGGGCGGCTATCTCGAGATGAACGTCTACAAGCCGCTCATCATTCACAACGTGATGCAGTCGATTCGCCTGCTGACCGACGGCACGACGAACTTCCGACGATTCCTCGTCGAAGGCACGAAGCCGAATCTCAAGAAGATCGGCGAGTATGTCGAGCGCTCGCTCATGCTTGTCACGGCGTTGTCGCCGGTGATCGGCTACGACAAAGCGTCGAAGATCGCGCACTACGCGCTCGACAACGACCTCACGCTCAAGGAAGCCGCGCTCAAGCTCGGCTTCGTCTCGAGCGAGGAATTTGACCGCATCGTCGACCCACGCAAGATGGTGGCGCCGTACGTCGCAGCTGGATGAGATTCGATCATTCGTGCCCCTGTATGTGGCGTGTGGGCATGTGCTCCATCAGATATCAACGCAAGCTTTCTTGAGAACAGGACATTCCTATGGCAACCAACAACACAACACCGACTGCCAAGCGCGGCAGCGAACTTCTCCACGACCCATCCCTCAACAAGTCGACGGCCTACACCGAGGCAGAGCGTCAAGCGCTCGGGCTCGTCGGCCTCGTCCCCGACACGACCGAGTCGGAAGACTTGCAGTTGCGCCGCGTCATGCTGCAACTCTCGCACAAGACGACGGATCTCGACCGCTACGTCTACCTCGTCAATCTGCTCGATCACGATGAGACGCTCTTCTACCGCACGATCATGTCCGATCCTGCGCGATTCCTTCCGATCGTGTACGACCCGACGATTGGCGATGCGTGCCTCAAGTTCGGCCACATTTTCCGTGGTCCTCGCGGCATGTACCTTTCGATCAAGCGTCGTGGCCATGTGAAGGAAATTCTGCGCAATTGGCCTGTGAAGGACGTGCGCTTCATCTGCGTCACCGACGGCGGCCGTATCCTCGGACTTGGCGATCTCGGCGCGAACGGCATGGGTATTCCGATCGGAAAACTCCAGCTCTACACAGCCGCGGCCGCAGTACCTCCGCAAGGGCTCATGCCGATGTACCTCGACGCGGGTACGAACAACGAGCAGTACCTCAATGATCCGCTCTACCTCGGTCTGCGCGAGCGTCGGCCGTCGACGGAAGACCTCTATTCGTTCGTCGACGAATTCGTCGAGGCGGTTCAAGAAGTCTTCCCGAAGTGCTGCATCCACTTCGAAGACTGGACTGGCGTCGACGCGATGCACCTCCTCGAGCGCTATCGCAACAAGGCCTGCGTCTTTAACGATGACATCCAAGGCACTGCGGGCATCACGCTCGCGGGCATGATCAACGCGACCAAGATGAAGGGCACGCAACTCAAGGATGAGAAGTACCTCTTCCTTGGCGCGGGTTCTGCAGGCATCGGCTTGGCAAACTTGCTTTGCTCGGCGCTTGTTCAACAAGGCATGTCGCTTGCGGATGCGCAGGCGCGCGTGCACATGTTCGATGTCAATGGTCTTCTCGAATCGACACGCACTGATCTCTACGACTTCCAGAAGCCGTACGCGCACGCTCACAAGCCAACGCGCAACTTTGTCGAAGCGATCGAGAGCATCAAGCCGACGACCATCATTGGAGTCAGCACGATCGGTGGCGCATTCACGAAGGAAGTGATCGAAGCGATGACGCGCATCAATGCGCGTCCGGTTGTCCTCGCGCTTTCGAACCCAACGAGCTGCGCCGAGTGCACGCCCGAGCAGGCGTATACATGGTCGAACGGCAAGGCGATTTACGCGGCAGGCGTGCCTTTTGCTCCGGTGCACATCAACGGAACGACCTTCATCCCAGGTCAAGCGAACAACTTCTTCATCTATCCAGCTGTCGCGATGGCGATCTATGCGACAGAGGCGACGCGCGTCACCGACTCGATGTTCATCGAAGCTGCCAGCGCAGTTGCGGATCAAGTTCCGCCGGAGCTTTTCAAGCAAGGCCTGATGTACCCGCCTCAGTCGAACATTTTGGAAACCGAGATCAAGACGGCCGCCCGCGTGGCGAAACTCATCTTCGATCTCGGCCTCGCACGCGTGGCGCGTCCGACCGATATGGAAGCGTTGATCCGTTCGCACGTGTACACGCCGACCTATCCAAAGCTGGTCTGACGAGATCATGACATCGAACTTC
>JASGCF010000256.1:0-3741 GCA_030054275.1 Limnohabitans sp.
AACAAGCCCCGCTTTGACGGGGCTTGTTTGGAAGGCCGCGGTGGGATTTGAACCCACGGATCACGGATTTGCAATCCGTTCCCTTAGGCCACTTGGGTACGCGGCCAAGTAGACGCACATCATGGCAGCCATAACGCCACGCGTCAAACCTCTGATCGGTCGACTTTCGTCGAAACTCCGGTCGACCTTCGAAATCGAGGCAACACTGCGCTTGCCCGATGCAGCGAAACACCCGACACTGCCGACAAGTCTTCTATGGCGCTTGTTCCCTTCGGTCCCAACTGCATCCGCGCGCGAGATCTCGCATGCCTTGCTGTGCTGCTCGCGCAACGCGGCCCGCTCTTCGCACAAGGCCCGCAAGCGCTCGTTCCGCAAGCGCAGCCCGCTCCTGCGCAGGTCGCGCCCGCGAAAGCACCGCCATCCGCTGAACTTGGTGGTTATCGACTCCCTCTTCTCCGTGAAGGCAGCGTCATCACGCGTGTGTTGGGCGACCTCGCGCAAGACCCCGACGAAAAACTGTGGCTCTTCCGCCCGTTTGTCGCCGAGTCTGGCGGCTTGCGTCGCGAGTTCGTGTTGCTCCCCTGTCCGACACTCGAAGACATGCTGCGCACCGTGCGGCTCTCGCCCTCGCCCGTCGAGTTCGAACTCACGGGCCGCGTCTTCATCTATCGCGGTCGCAACTTCGTGCTACCCGAACTCGCGCCACCGATCGTGCGCTTCGACGCCGAAGCAGGCTCTCCCACACAACCATCAACGAAGGCGCAACCCACCCCGAGTGGAGATGCGAAGTTTGTTCCCCCAGTGGTCACTTCGCAGCCGAAGGTGGATTCAAAAGCCGCTGCCGATACGAAACCAGCCAACGCGGATGCGTTCGCCGCTGATGACGCTGCAGTCGACGCGATCGAGAAGCGTCTGGAAGAACGCGTTGGTCGTATTCCAGCTCGACCTGCGCCAGCAGCGAAGCCCGCACCGATCGATGCGCAACCATCAACTCCCGCTGTCGCCACAGGCACGCGATTCACGCTGCGACGCGGCCGCTTGTTGCGCGATCCACAAGCAGGGTCGTGGCGGTTCGTGCCAGAGCAAGTCACAGGTTCCGGCGATCCTTCGCTCGAAATCTTGCCCTGCTTGTTGCTTGAGAAACTTGAACTCGCAGCGCGAGAGGGCGAAGCAGCGCCGTCGATCCTTCTCTCGGGATCCGCGTACGCTTTCGAAGGCAAGAGCTACCTGCTGCCGACTTCCTTCCGTCGCGCGCGCGAAGGCCGCGGCATCGGTCGGTAGTTCACTCCTACGCCATCACGACATCCAAGCAGCAAGCAACAGCGCAAGATCGGCAGCGCCAACGGTGCCATCGTTGTCGATGTCACCAACGCCCGCGTCCCCCCAGTTTCCAAGGAGAAGCGAAAGATCCGGCGCGCCGACAGTGCCGTCGCCGTCAAGATCCGCGGGATTCCCCGCTGGCGGCGGCCCAATTGTGCCGTCTTCTGCAATGCGACCAGCGAAGACATCCGACGCACCTGTCGAGACACCGCCCTGCCAAACAAGTACAGCGCCACCTGCAGCATCCGATGCAGTCGCCAAGCGATACTTCACGCCCGAATTGTTCGCGACATCACTGCGCCACGACACCGTGCCATCGGCAGCCATGCCTGCGCATTCAATGTTGTCTTGCACAGCGCTTGGCGAATCATCGTAGAAACACGCAACTCCGGCACCAACGCGCGCGGCTGTTGCGAAGGAACGCGAATAGGTTGTCGCGAGCGGCTCGACCGCAGCGCCGTTGTTGCCCCACACGCGCGCGCCTTTCGCGAAGCACTGACCGTACACGCCGTAAATCGATGAATTCGGTGTGTGCTGCGACCAGAAGCAGTAGAGGCGGCCATCACCGCCAAGTGCGATGG
Organism: Limnohabitans sp.; assembly: GCA_030054275.1. GTDB lineage: Bacteria > Planctomycetota > Phycisphaerae > Phycisphaerales > SM1A02 > QWPT01. The sequence goes on from JASGCF010000256.1 coordinate 1,902, forward strand.
AGGGGGAAACGCGCTCTGCGCCAGTGGTGGTGGTTGTGACGGCGATGCCGCTGGTGCCGTACTGCACGGCACCCGCATCGTTCACGCGCTGCACAAACGACTGCAGAGGACTTGTCGCATACCACGAGAAGTATGCGCCACCAGCACCGTCGGGAATGAAACTCGGGAAGTTGCCGAACTGCAATGAGCCAGTCGTGAAGACACTTGTACCGATGGCGGCCCACGGCTTTGTGCCATCTGCGTTCACGCGATGTGCACGCAAAATCTTCGCGCCTGTAAATGTGGTGTATCGCACACACGACACGATCACTGCTCCGCCAATCGACGGTTGGATGTCCGCAGAGAACATGCTTGCGCCGGTTTCGCTAAGGAGGACACCTGTTCCGAGCGTCGCTGTGCCATCGGCTGTGTAGCGCTGCACGCGCGTCGCAGAGCCCTCGATGAAGCATGCCCACGCAGCGCCGTCGCTTGCGACCGTCGTGCGACCAACAGAACCGCTTCCGACCGTGCGCGTCCAACGCACCGCACCAGTCGAGTCGATCGAAACCAGTTTGATCGACGCACCGCTGTCAAAGCAAAGGTACGCATTGCCAAGCGCGTCGCTCGACAGTCCGTAGTCGGTGGTCGATGAAAGCGCGCGATCTTCGACAAGCACAGATCCGCCGCTCCACGCGCTTGTGCCATCTGCGTTCAATCGCGTCAGGCGAATGTCGTAGCCAGATCCACTGAGGAACGAGATGTACTTGCCGCCATCTGGAGCGTCTACGACTTTCGGCTGCACATCATCGGTGGCCGTCGCAGAGATTGCGAGCGGTGAACTTGGTGATGTGGCATATTGGGCTTCTGCGCGTTGGTCGAAACCAGTCGCGAGCGCTGCAGCAAGCGCAAGACCGGAAACCAGCATGGAAAACTGTTGGGGCATCCGCACAGCATGCCCCGAGTCACCCTGCCCCGCCAATCGAATCGTCATGATTCCCTGAGAAATGGCGCGAGGCTCGACCTAACGAATCCGCCGCGTTTCAACCCACGCGACGCGTCGGGGCAAGATTCGGAAAAAGTCGGGAATGGAGTCGCGCCGACCCTGCTCATTCACCGCGCTCCGAACAGGCTGAGTTCATCCGCAGATTTGAGGACCATCATGCAACGCGACCGTGAGCCCGTCTCCGATATCGCCCCGCGCCACAGTTCATGCAACCCTTCCTCCCTGGGAATGGCGCGCGCACGACTCGCTCGGCACGCACTTGCTGCGGCGGTCTTGGCAGCAAACACACTGCTCGCGCCTCTCGCGTCTGCGCAAGATATGAAGCCGCGTGGTGGCGCCCCTGACGCTGGCGCGGCACCATCGGCACCGGCTCGCCCAAGCGGAAAGGGTCGCGAGGCTGCACCAACCGCTGCGCCGACAGCGGTTCCAACGCAGGCTCCTCGCGCGACACCCCCTTCAGCGCCGCCGGCACAGCGTGCCCCGTCTGCTCCGCCGCCATCAAAACCTGCACCGCAACCACCAGCGCCGAAGCCGCCAGCCGCACAGCCTTCGCGGCCATCGCGCCCAAGCGAACCGATTCCAAGGCTTTCACCATCGTCGCTCCCACCAAAAGCGCCACCCACGACGCCTTCAGTTCGACCACAGACTCGACCAGACGCAAGGCCGGAAGCACGGCCGGAAGCACGGCCAGAAGCAAGGCCAGAAGCAAGGCCTTCCGCGCCGACCGCGCGCCCTTCGCAGCCCGCACAACCAAGCGGCGTCACGCCACCTGCTGCGAAACCCTCCGCGAAACCTGTCGTGCAACCTGTCGCGCCCCAAACTCCGAAGCCGACCGCGCGCCCTTCGCAGCCACAGCCA
>JASGCF010000256.1:3841-4983 GCA_030054275.1 Limnohabitans sp.
CCGAGTGCGAAACCAACTTCAACGCCAAGCGCGCGTCCAGAAAGTCGGCCCACTGTGGTTCCGCCGGTAAAAGCGCCCGAAGTGCGCAGGCCAGAAATCGGAAAGCCCTCCACGCAGAAGCCAACCGGCGAGCGGCCCACAGCAGAAAAGCCAACCACCGATCGGCCAACGATTGCTCCTTCGAAGCCCGAAGTTGCACGGCCCGAAGTTGCACGGCCCGAAGTCGCACGGCCCGAAGTCGCACGGCCCAGCGCGCGCACGCCCGATGCGTCGAAACCAACTCCAAGCCGCCCCACGGTCACAACGCCACCCGAGTCGAAGCCGAATTCGACGCCGAATTCGACGCCATCCTCCAAACCTCAGCCAACGAGCGATGTTGTGAAGCCTGCTGGCGATGAGCGGGGTGAGAAGGGTGTCGACACAGTTCGTGATGGGGGGCGTGATGGGAGTTTTGAAGACGGGAATGTCAAACCTCGTCCGAGTGGCGAGGTGAACACCAAGCCTGACGCTGGCGCGACTCGCAATCCCGAGTCTCCCCTGCCACCTGTCACCACTGGCAAGAAGCCAAGTGCCGACCAAACGAATAGGAAGCCAACGGAAGGAAAACCGCTCGGCGAAAGGCCTCTTGAGGGCAAACCACTTGAGGGCAAACCTCTTGAAGGCAAACCTCTTGAGGGAACGCCACTCGACAAAAAGCCGACGAACGGCAAAGAAGATGGTCGCGGTGGACCAGTTGGCTCACCGGACCTTGCAAGTGATGCCAATCAACCTTCAACCGCGCAGCCGCGGCCAACGCAGTTCGTCGCCAACGAAGTCTTCGGCGTACCCGTCGCTGGTACGACCGGCGGCCCGCTCCTGCGTGGCGAACCTGAGGGTGGCGGCAACGGCAACGGCAACATCAACAACGGCACGATCGTGATCGACAACTCGATCAACGGCAGCACGATCTACAACGACAACCGCACCTACTACAACTACATCGATGGCGTGTCGAACTGCAACGGCTGGGGTCCATACTCGCCGTGGTCGAGTTGCGGGCCGTGCGATTGGTGGCAGCCGTATCAGTGCTCCGATGGTCTTTCGATCTCGATCGGTTTCGGCAGCGGAGGCTTCAGTTTCGGCTTCTTCTACGGATCGAGTTG
>JASGCF010000257.1 GCA_030054275.1 Limnohabitans sp.
AAGGTCAACAAGGTCAACAAGGTCAACAAGGTCAACAAGGTCAACAAGGTCAACAAGGTCAACAGGGCCAGCAAGGTCAACAGGGTCAACAGGGTCAACAGGGTCAACAGGGTCAACAGGGTCAACAGGGCCAGTCTGGTATGCAGGGCTTGTCTGAACTCTCACAGAGTTTGTCGGAGTTGGAAGTCACGGAGCAGATGCTCTCCGAAGCAGAAGCGCTTTCCAACATGGCAGAAGAAGAGTCACAGTCGCTCGGCGAGGGGATGTGCAAAGGCGGCAACTGCCAGAATCCTGGCGCGAACAGCGGTCAACAAGGGTCGCAGTCTCCGTCGGTCGCTGACGCGTCGAAGAACCGAAGTGGGCGTGGGCGTGCAGCCGGAGGAAACACTGGCAAGTCGAAGACGCCAACCGGAACGAAGGCCAAGAAGGCACAGTCGAAGAATGCTGGGGGCGACATCATCGCGCGGCAACTCATCGAGAACCCCAATCCTGAAATCGGCGAAAGCGTGATTCCGGCGGAGTCGATCGGCGAAGCGATCGATGGCGGTGCTGGGTCGAGCGTCGGCGACGATCAGATGATGCAGCACCTCAACGAAACCTACAAGACCTACTTCGGCCGACTTCGTCGCGAAGCTGCTGGGTCGGGAACATCTGCTGCGCCAGCACCTGGTGGTAGTTCGCCTGCTCCAACTGGGGGCGCCGCGCCGACGCCTGCGTCGAAGTAATCTTGCCGTGACGCTTCGGTCTGCCGCACTTCTGCAATCTCGATGCGATCTCGATGTGAGCCGGATGCGAGCCCTATGGCAAATCGTCTTCTCTTTCCTTTCCCAGAGGTCGCTGTTGCAGCCAGCGATACTCAGAACTCCGATCGCACGCTGAGTCGTCGCCGATTCGTACGAAGTACCGTGGAGCGCGCAGCAGTGGGCGCATCGGTTGGCGTTGTCGCGTGTGGCCTTGGCGCGTTCGTCGCTGCGTGTGGAAAACGGGCGCGCAACGCATCAGCGAAGGTCGTTCTCTATGTGTCGGTGGATGACGCGATCGCGCGAGAGGCCGTTGCTCGGTGCACCGAAGCGACAGGAATTGAGATCGAGTGCGTCTTCGACACGGAGGCGACCAAGACAACGGGTCTCGAGAATCGCCTGCGCGCAGAGCGCAACCGACCGCGCGCGGATATTTTCTGGTCATCGGAGGCGTTCGCAACAGCGCGGCTTGCGCGCGATGGCGTCTTGGCGCAGTTTCCTAGCACGCTTGACGCCTTGGTTTCCACTTGGCCGACGCAATGGCGCGATCAAAGTCAGCGCTGGCTTGCGTTTGCGGCACGCGCACGCGTGGTTGTGACGCGCACAGACGCTTCGCCACCATGGCGCGCCATTCGTACATGGGCGGATCTTGCAGCGCCTGACCTCTGGCAGAACGCGACAACCAACACGGCGGATGCAAAGCGCATCGCCATCGCAGATCCACGCTTCGGAACGACCCGTGGACATCTCGCAGCGCTTGCAGATGCGTGGGCCCGCGCGCGCGCGCAGGGGAACACCGATGCGCCGCACTTCGAGGCTTGGATCGACGGCCTTCGTTCGAACGGTGTGCGCGTGCTGCCCGGTGGGAATGCTGCCACCGTCGAAGCAGTCGCGAGCGGCGAATGTGCGTATGGGCTCACAGACACAGACGACGCGCTCGCAGCCATCGCGCGTGGGCTTCCGCTTGCTCTGTGCTTACCGCGCACCCTTGCGGAGGGCAACACGGGCGGTGGAACCATGCTTGTTCCAAACACGGTTGGACTGGTCGCTGGACGCGATATTCACGCTGGGGTTCTTGATGTGCTGCGCTGGATTCTTTCGCCCTCATGCGAAACGCTGCTCTGTCACTCAGCGTCACGCAATCTCCCCATCGGTCCGGCGCGCGGCGAGATTGCATGCGACTGTGGGTTTGCGGAGTTCGACCCGCTCACCTTTGATGTGAACGCTGTTGCCATCGGCGCTCAGGATTTGGCTGCGCGCGCGTACGCGCGGTTGACTGCCAACTCGATCACGAGCACGCACGATCGCGTCGACGAGGTTGATGTGTGAACCGCGCTCGTCGTCGATCACTCGTCGGATCCCTCGTCGGATCCCTCGTCGGATCCCTCCTCGGATCTAAGGTCGCGCATCTCGGAATCACGCGACTTTTGGTACTTGTTGCCGTCTTCCTCTTTGCAACAGTTCTTCTCGTTTGGCCAAGTGTCGCACTGCTTTCAACGCTTTTCGTTGCGCCTGTCCAAACCGAGATCGAGCGTCTGCCACAACTGGCATCTGGAAGCGACATTCCACCCGCGACCATGGTTCGGCTGTTCGCTTGGAGCGTCGGATATGCGCTTGGGGCGTCGATACTCGGAGCGCTGCTTGCGTGGCCAGCGGCTTTGGCCATTTCTCGCCGCATTGATCTTTGCTCGTTCCAATCGTCGAAGGGCGAATCGCGCAAACTCGTGGTGATCATCGCGCTTGCGCTTCTTCCGTTGGCACTGCCTCCGTGGCTTCTTTCGAGCGCGGTGTGGCTCTCGGTTGGACCAGGTACACCGCTCGGCGATCTTGCAGAGAAGCACGACGCGATGGGAGTCTTGCGCTTGACCTCGCTTGCAACCGCACTCGTCGCGTGGTCGAGTGCACTGGTCTTCGCAGCGCTCATTTTCGCGCGGCCTTCTGGCATGGCACGAAGTGCGCTCTTACAACAGATCGATCGCTTTGGAACGCTTTCGCAGTTTCGTGCAGCCCTTGCAAGAGATGGGGCGCGACTTGGATGGGGTGTCGCTGCGTCCACGATTTTTTTGATGAGCGAAACGACCGTCTTTGATTTGGCGCAAGTCCAATCCTTTGGATTCGAACTTCGTGTGCGTGATGCGCTTGGCGCAACGCACGCGGAGGTCCTACAAACCGCACTGCCATTGGTGTTGATGACCGTGGTTCCGGTTGCGTTCCTTCCACGCACGCTGACAGCGCTTGGCGCCGCCCGCGCGCGGATGCGGCGAATGCAGCCGGAACCGTCGAGTTTGTTTGCGCGAACAAGCCTCTGGCCATCAGCGCTTGCGTGCATGCTTCCGTTGACTGCGTGCGTGTTTCTTCTCCGCGCACTTGGAGCAGTTCCGCGAACGCGCGACTTTCTCACACTGCACGGTGAAGCGCTGGCGACCACGCTTCTCATCGCTGGCATTGCTGCACTGATCGCGGGCGCGTTTGCAGTCGCGCTGCGCTTGGCGATGGATGCGCCGGTGCGCGGTGTGCGTGTTCTGGTGCGCGCCGTCCTACTCATTGCATTGGTCATCGCGATTCTTCCAAGCACCTTGGCGGCGGGGGCGCTCGAAAGCGCGTACAACCACGACGCCACAGCCTTTGTCTATGACACACCACTTGTCGTTGTCTTCGTGCTCGCTGTGCGCGCGATGGCTGTTGGGTCGATGGTTGTCTTGATTCAAGATGCGGTGGAAGATCCTTCCGCAGCACGACTGCGCATTCTTGATGGTGCGTCGTTCGCTGCGTTGTGGCGGGGATTTCGTGTTGAGGCGCGCACGACGCTTCTCACTGTGCTTCCACTTGCGTTTGCATGGTCGCTTGGTGAACTCACGGCGAGTGGTCGTCTGGTGCCTCCAGGAATGGCGTGGCTTGCGACCGACATTTTGAACGCGATCCATTACCAACGCGCAGAAACAGTGTTGCTCGGTACCGGAGTGTTCCTCGCTGTCGGGGCAATTGGTGCGGCGGTCACGGCGCTCGCCCTCATTCGCCATGCAGACTCGTCGCGCTCTGCGAACTTTGGGCGTGCACTGCTTGGCGTGGTGTGGCTCAGTATCTCGTGCCTCGTTGTCGCGTGTGACGAAGCGAATGTTGGCGTGGTTGGTGCAAGGAACGACACATCGGGCGCAACGAACTTCGCGGATGGCGTAGATCCGCCAGGATTTGACAAAGACGCGCCGCGGGTTGATCGCGCACTTCCTGTGGAGTTTGCACTTGCTGGCGTTGGACGAGGACCGGGTCAATTCAACGGCCCTCGCGTCGTTGCGTGTGACCTGGCAACGAATGAAATCTATGTGATCGACAAAGACGCGCGCGTACAGCGCTTTGACGCGTCGGGAAATTTGCTCAAGCAGTGGCGCATGCCGAAAACTGCGCGTGGCAAACCAGTCGGTGCAACCGTTGCGCCCGATGGAACACTTGTGATTCTCGACACCCACGAGCATCGCGTCGTTGGGTACTCGCCGAATGGCGAGGAACTCTGGACGCTTGGAAGTTACGGCCGCGAGCACGGCCAATTCATCTACCCAACCGACGCTGCTTTCGCGCCCGATGGCCGCTTGTTCATCGCAGAGTATGGCGGGAATGATCGCATCCAAGTCTTCTCGCGCGATCGTGCGTTTCTCTACGCGTTTGGTGCGTGTGGGATTGGCGAGCGCGAGTTTCTCCGGCCACAGTCGCTCGCCTATGACGCGGAACGCGACGAACTCTATGTTGCGGATACGGGGAACCATCGCGTGGCGGTCTTTACGAGTGATGGTGAGTTCCGACGCGCGCTTGGTGGCGCAGGGCGCGAGGAGGGCAAGTTGTCGTATCCCTTCGGAGTGGTGCTCGAAATCGGTGGGCTTCCGTCTGTTGTCGCCAACGGGCTCGTTCGTCCGCACGATCCATCGACCGCTCTTTCCCACGGGTCGGGTCGACGCACTGTAGTCGTCGCCGAAAACTCGAATCATCGTGTGCAGAGGCTCGATGCCGAGACTGGCGAAGTGATCGCTGTTGCTGGTGGACTCGGCCGCAGCGAGGGCCGACTCAAGTATCCTTGGGCTGTCGAGTCGGCGTGGCCTGGCTCTGATGGCGTGTGGCGCGTTGCCGTTTGTGATCACGGGAACTCGCGGATCGTGTTCTTTGCGCTTCCAGATCGTGCTTCGGCGTCCGCCGACGCTCGCGATTCGCGGAAGCCGCTGTGAAGTAGGAAGTTTTGTCGTGCAC
>JASGCF010000258.1 GCA_030054275.1 Limnohabitans sp.
TGCGCGCGAGCCCTGCGGCTCCTTGACCAAGTTGCGCTACCAACCAGCCGCGTTGGGTCGCGGGAAAGGAGTCTCGCTTGCCCGCGGCGGTGGAATGCTTGCCCACGGCGGTGGTCTCATTTGAGGCAGGTCGGCTTCCACTCGCGTTTCCGTGCTGGTCTTCATTCATGGCAACATCCGATCGTCGACCAAATGGTCGTGTATCGACTATCGGCATGGAAACAGCACTCATTCGCGACCTCCACCGGAGAAGAGCGGGAATGGGTGACTTTCTGCGTCCGTACTTCGAGATTGCGGATCAAAATCCTGTTCTCACCAAGACTTCCGCTACTCATGCGCCGAGAAGTGGCAGGCCGATGGCCGCGTCTTGGGCCAGTGGCGCAGCAGAAACCGGTCCGCCAACCGCGCGGCGCATCCAGAGGTCCGGAGTCAGGCATCCAAGGCTCGTGATTCGCTTGGTTTCGCCAGCAAGGTCCTTGCCGCGCATATAGGACCTGATCTGGTGGCTCATCATGTGCCCGAGGGTGTAGTCGGGCAGGTAAAGCGGGTACGAGATCATGTGCTGATAGGCAGCGAGGATGTGGTAGGGGTCCTTGCCGAAATCGCGCTCGTAGAAGCGGGTCCAGAGGTCGGAGGCGATCCGGAGAACTTCCTCACGCAGCGTGGACGGTGTCGCAGTGGGGTTCGCGTAGAGCCAGCGCCACGCGCGCAGTTCGAGGAGCGACGGACCCGCAATCTGGCACGCCGAGAGCATGGTGGCAACCGAGTCCACAGCGAACTGGCGCTGTGCCTCGGCCGCATTTTCAAGACCGAGCACGCGCTTCGCAAGCGACTGGTACAGGAACGCGAAGGCTTCGGTGCACGCGGTGTTCGGTACGCCGCGAAGCGCTGGTCGCGAGACAAAATAGGTCGAGCAGAGTTGCTCGAGGTTGTGGCCGAGTTCGTGCATCGCGGTGTCGAAGCCGTCCCAACCAAGTTCGTTTTCGAGGCTCGAAGTTCGTAGCCACGCGCCGTAGCCCTCGAGATAGGGGCGCATGGCGTGACCCGCTCCCTTGCAGACTTCGGCGCGCACATGCGACCCAAGAAAGTCCGCATCTTTCGCGTCGAACCCAAGTTCGCGCAGTACGGTCGGGAGTTTCCGCTCAAAGTCCTTGATGTCGGTAAAGCGCGCCTTCACGGCAGCATTCATCTCGGTCGCTGGCTTTGCCTCGACAACATCGTCGAAGTAAATGTCGAACGGCTCAAGCGCGCGGCCAAGTTTCTTCGACATGAACGCTGCAAGGTCGCGGCGCACTGGGGCATCGAGAAGATCGGTCATCAGCTTCTCGACCTCGGTCTCGGGCATCTCGCGCTCAAGCGCGAACTTGCGCGCAATCGCGGTCGGCTCGTCGGGGTAAAGCGGGTCGAACTCACGCGCCATGCGGAAATTGGCGATCCAGTGCTCGTAGCGTTCGAGTCCGAGCAACTCGCCGGCATCGCCGCCAGCAACCGTGTTTTTCTCGGGGTTCCAGTCGCGCTTCTCTTCGCCCGACATGACGCGCTTCGGGATCGACCCGTCGATATGTCGCGCCATCACCCACGAAAGCGCGCGCTGTTTGAAGACCCCGTCTGCGTCGCCGTAACCCGCCTTGATTTCTTCACGCACAAGCCAGTGCGCGATGAGTTTGCGATCGGCTTCGAACCATCGCTTCCCATTGGCATCAACCACGCCTCCGACCGGAATGTGGAAGTGACTGACGAACTTGCCCGCCTCGAACGACACCTTGCGTGCGCGATCGGCGAGTTCGACCGGAATGCGTGGGCCAAAATTGTGGGCAACGCGCGCGGCTGCCCAATCAGCGTCGGTCCACGCAGCACCGTGCTCAAGCATCTTCGCGAGTGCCGGACGCTCGAAATTGAGGAGCGCCAAGTGCGCGATCTTCTGCTTGTAGAGTTGCTCCGAAAGATCGGGTGCTGGGTCGAATTGCGCGAGGATGTCGTCGACACCAGGGAACTCGTCGCCGCGAAGATCGTGATGTCGGCGAAGTGTGCGGCGCATTTCGTAGAGGTGGCCGTCGATCTGCTCGAGTGCCTTCTCGAGTCGCGCCAAGAGCCGCGTGCGCTCTCCGCTGTCGGAGACGAAGTGTTTGACGCAGAATTCTTCGAAGGCCTTCGCGTCGCCGTCCTTCTCGCTCCAACGCGACGCGACGCGCGCAACCCCGGCTTCAATCGCTTGACGATGAGACTCACCATGCGTGGTGATCAAGTTGGCGATCGCACGGGCAGGTGCATCCGCGAGCGTGAAGGGGGTTGTGTTTGGCGTGATGGTCGGCGCGTTCGCTTCGGCTGTAGCAGGAGTCATGCGTCGCAGGGTAGCGAAGCGGGTTGTCGCGGGGATTTGGCAACATCTGAAATACGGCGGTTCGCGCGGTGCAGACTTGTCGCCACGCGGAGTTCCCGCGAGGATGCGGCGATGCGCCGATCCCTGCAGACTCGCTTGCGTTCTCGCCTCCTTGCTCCGATGACCGCTTTACTGATCTTCCTCGGGTGTGCATCGCAGCAGGTGCAGGACGGTTTCGCGCGCGTCGAGAGTGGCATGACAAAGGACGAGGTTGTGTCAATCCTTGGCCAGCCGAGTTCGACCTGGCAGTTGTCGCAGAAGCTTGATGGAATGGACGGCACCCGACTTCAGTGGGGCGACGGACTTTCAAGCCTCGCGTCGAGTGCGGCCTTCCGCGGGGCTCCTGAGCGTGCGTACTCGGTGGTCTTCGACGACAAGGGCGTCGTGGTCTCAAAGGCCCCGCCGCGCTGGGTTGAAGAGGAAGCGGCGGAGGATGCAGTGCTTCGCGAGCGACGCATCGACCGCGATACCCGCGATACCCGCGATCCCCAGGTGCAGCCGTGAGCGTTGCGCAGGAGCACTTTCCTCCGACGCCGCGCACCCTCGTCCATGATGCGCTCGACCGTGGAAATCATGCGGACCTTGCCGGACATCTGATGGCGATCTATGAGCGCCCGCTGATGGTGTACTTCTCGGCGACCAGTTTTCGTGCGCTCGGGGACCCGCGCGACATTGTCGCTGGGTTCTTCGCAGAACGGCTTTCGCGACCCTCTTGGCTTGAGGACTGGCGAGCGGCAAGCATTTCTCGCGAAATTCCGTTGCGGCGTTGGCTTCTCAACGCGCTGAATTTCTATCTGCAAGAGGAGATTCGTCGACTTGCGCGCGATCGTCGCACGCAGGGAACTGGTGAGGTTCCCGAAATCTCCTCGGCGGCAACGAGCGCGGAGGCCGAATTCGAGCGCGAGTTGGCGCGCGCGATGGTCGCAGACGCACTTCGGCGAACGCGCAGTGCATGCGAGAACGCTGGCCAAGCGAAACATTACGAGGTCTTTGTGAAGCACTATGTTGAAGCGCAACCCTACGAAGTGCTTGCGCCTCTGTTTGGCCTGAGTGAGTCGCAGTGCGCCGGTCATGTTCGTACCGCAACATCCAAGTTCCGGCGGGCACTCCTTGAATCGCTGCTCGCGGAGGGCACGGCACCGCATGATTTGGAGGCCGAAATTGCGCGATTACTCGGAGCGTTGCGGCCGTGACTTTCGATGCCGCGAACGAGCCGCTTCCTTCGGTTGACGCGGCCGAGCGACTGCTCGTTTCAGCGCGAGCAGAGCCGCCCGGGCTCGGTGAGCGGATCGGCCCGTATGAACTTATCGAGGAAATCGGGCGAGGAGCGCATTCGGTCGTCTACAGGGCAAGCCAGCGGGAACCCGTGACTCGTGAGGTCGCGGTGAAGGTGCTGTTCGATCCGGCGGTCGGCGGAAGCGTGAGGGCGCGATTTCTTCGTGAGCGTGTGCTGCTTGCCAAAGTTGATGATCCAGGAATCTCGCAACTTCTCGATTGTGGAGAGACGGAGCAGTCGGCAATGCGGCCTGCGCTTCCGTGGTTCGCCATGCCGCTTGTTGTGGGCGAGACGGTTGATCGTTGGTGTGAGAAGTGCGGTGCTTCACGCGCAGTTCGTCTCCTTGTGCTCGAACGACTCGCGATCGCTGTTGGCGCAGCTCATGCAGCAGGCATCGTGCATCGTGATCTCAAGCCGAGCAATGTGTTGGTGACGGGCGATGCACACGACCCGCGTGTTGTGGTGATCGATTTCGGAATTGCGAAGATCTTGGAAAGCGATGATGCTGCGCGATCGGCGCAACACATTGGTAGTTCAACCATCGAAACACGCCAAGGCAGTGTGGTTGGCACGCCTGAATTCATGAGTCCAGAGCAGGCGGATCTTGAGGAATCGCGCGTGAACGCGGCAAGTGATGTGTACGCGATCGGTCTGATTGCTTGCCTCTTGTTCTCAAAGCAAGTACCAGGCACGCTTCGCGTGATCGATGGAGTCACCGCATCGATGGGTGCGCGGCTCCGAGCAGCGAGCACCCGAGAACTTGCGCCGCTTTCGCAACTCGCCCACGACCGAACGCTTCGCGGCGAGATCGACTGGATCGTTGCGAAATGCTGTGCACGGGACCCGCATGCGCGATACAGCGACGCTCGCGCTCTTGCCGACGATTTGCGCCGATTCCGCGAGGGCGAGCCGATCATGGCTGCACCACGCGATTCGGGATATGCCGTCGCGTTCGTCCTCCGGAAATATCGCATCGCACTGACGCTTGTCGTCATCGGCATCACCATGGTCGTGGTGCTCCTTTCGGTGGTCGCGATGTATGAGCGAAAGCGTGCGGCGGAGGAGGCGAATCGGCGGGTGCGGATCACCGAACTTCTCGAAGAGACGCGGAAGAGTCTTGTCCCGCTGACGGGGAAGTCGCGCGGTGATCTGATCTCGGATCCAGCACAGGCTGCTGCAATCGCGTCGGCCATGCACGCAGTGAATGTTGCATTGATCGGTGCGGACGCGCCAGAGTCGCAGCAGAGCGCGATCACGCTTGCGCGTGCGTTGGATCGCGCGGATCGCCATGTCGAGAGCGA
>JASGCF010000259.1 GCA_030054275.1 Limnohabitans sp.
GTGCACGACGGCTACAAACTCGAGACCTGCGTGGAGAGCATTCTGAGCGTTGGCTACGGAAATACGCTGGCGCTTGATTTCGTTGGAAAAACGCCCGTTGGCAGTGAGCCAGCGCCAGGTAGTGATGATGAGAAGCCAGCGAAAAAGAGCGGGCGCAAGCCCAAGGCTGCTGCGGTTGTTGAGATCGACATCGTCGCACAGTTGGAGATGGCACGACGCGTACTCGAAGCTGCGACGATGGAGCCAGATCCCGAACTTGATGCAGAATTCGATGCAGAGTTTGGCGCGGAACTGGTGAACAGACTTGGCGAAGAGCCGGCCGAAGGGGAGGAGTGAGTGTCTGTCGTGGCCGCAACTGCAGCGTTCATCGTCACCATCGACGGACCCGCAGGAACGGGGAAGTCGACGGTCGCACATCGTTTGGCGAAACGGCTTGGTCTTGAGTTTCTTGACACTGGAGCGATGTACCGCGCAGCCGCGTTGAGTGCGTTAGAACAGGGCATCGATCCTGCCGACGGACCGCGCGTCGCAGAACTTGTGCGTGACATGGAACTGCGCTTCGACTGGACACGCGATCCGCCGGACCTTTTGGTCGATGGCCGATCCGTCGGCGAGCGCATTCGCACGCAAGAAGTCACGCGCGCTGTTTCTGCGGTCGCGTCCAACGCCGCCGTTCGCGCTGCGATGGTGGACGCCCAGCGCACCATCGCAGCGTTGCATCCCCGATTGGTCACCGAAGGCCGTGATCAGGGTTCCGTGGTGTTTCCCGACGCGGATGTTCGGATCTATCTCGATGCGCATCCCGAGGTGCGCGCGCGTCGTCGTGTCGAACAACTTCGTGTGAAGGGTATTGAAACCACTGAATCAGAAGTGCTCGCGCAAATCATCGAGCGTGATCGCATGGACTCCACGCGTCGAGATGGTCCGCTTGTTCGACCGACGGGCGCAGAGATCGTGGATACAAGTGCGATTGATATCGATGCGGTGATCGACCGCCTCGAAGAAATCGTGCGCAGGCGCGCAGGTCGAGCGCTTGTTGAGAGTGCTCAACACTACGGCGACGATGATTCGTGTGTTGCGAGTGAGGACGCGTGAGTCCGCTTCCCAATCCGTTCGCATTCCGGCGGCGCGTCCCCGGTCGCTCGTTCATCCGCACGGCATGGTGGGATTTCTGCGCATTTCTTTGTTGGAGTGCGTTGAAACTTTGCTACGGACTTCGTCGGCTGCATCGCGAACGCGTGCCGAAAACGGGCGGCATTCTCGTGATTTCCAATCACCAGTCCTTTCTTGATCCGATGGTGAATGGCGTCACCGTCTGGGATCGGCAATTCACGGCGCTCGCACGCGATTCGCTCTTTGTCGGGCCACTTGGCTGGATTATTCGTTCGGTCTCCGCACGACCAATCAAGCGGGAAGGTGGCGATCTCGAAGCCATGAAAGCGGCGCTTGCAGAACTCGAAGCTGGTCGGGTGGTGATCCTCTATCCAGAAGGCACCCGTTCATCCGATGGTTCCATGTTGGAGTTCAAGCGCGGTGTGCTGCTTTTGGTGAAAAAGGCAAAGCCCACGATTCTTCCCATGGCCGTCGACGGCACCTTTGAGGCGTGGCCCAAGGGGCAAAAATTCCCGCGATTCCGCGGCAAAGTCGTGTGTGTGTGTGGTCAACCAATGTCGGGCGAGGAACTCGCCAAACTCGATAGTGAAAGTGCGCTGCGTGCGATGCGCGATGCGGTGACGCAACTCTACGACGAAGCGCGGCTCGAGCGCGCGCGCTGGTGCGGCGTAGCGACGCAGCATGGAAACGCGAGCAGAGGGCGGACATGAGCGGGGAGGACACGCCCTTTCGGCAGTCGGCTGAGCGTGAGAGTGCGCGCGACGCTGCGACGGCTGTGGCACGCGCGCTGCTCGATGCCGGGCACATTGCGTACTTCGCTGGCGGTTGCGTGCGTGACTCGTTCCGTGGCGACGAACCGAAAGATTTCGATATCGCGACGAGCGCGACACCAGAGGACATCAAACGCGTTTTCCCAAAGGCGCGCGGTGTTGGTGAAGCGTTCGGCGTGATGTTGGTACGGCGCGCAGGTCACACCGTCGAAGTGGCAACATTTCGCGAAGATCTTGCATACATCGATGGACGGCGTCCGACGGGTGTTCGATTCGCAGATGCGCGCGCGGACGCTGCGCGACGGGATTTCACGATCAATGGCATGTTCCGCGAGCCGTTGACGGGTGAGATCGTTGATTTCGTGCGCGGTCAAGACGATCTACAAGCAGGCATCGTGCGAGCGATTGGTGATCCGCACGCGCGTATCGCCGAAGATCGTCTGCGCATGTTGCGTGCGGTTCGATTTGCCGCGCGATTTGGGTTTCGAATCGAGTCACACACACGCGCGGCCGTTGAAGCGCACGCGTCGGAACTCACCATGGTGAGCCGCGAACGCATCGGTGACGAAGTGCGTCGCATGATGCAGCATCCGTCTCGGGCGCGGGCAGCATCCATGCTGGAGGAACTAGGGCTCTCAAGCGCAATTTTCGAGACGAACCCAGAGACGAACCCAGTGTCGAACCCCGTGTCGACCGTTTCGTGGGTGCGATTGGTCGCGCTTCCGAATGAGATCACCGCAGTGGAGGCGTTGGCTGCGTGGATGCTCGACCGATTGTCCGCCGAGTCGCACTGCGAGCAGCCTCGGCAGACGCAGTCTGCATGCGAGGAACTTGCGCGCCGGGTTCGCTGTGCGCTCGTTCTCTCCAATGACGAATCGACGCTCTTTCAGGCAATCCTTGATCGGCGAGAAGAGTTCCTTGGGTGGGATGAGGCGCGCCCGCTTGCGGCCCGCGTACGGCTCGCGGCACGGCTTGGAACCGATGGGGCGCTGCGCATACTGGCCGCGGAGAAATCAGACCTCGGGAAGAGATGGCAAGCCCGCCTCGATCTTGAGTGCCCGTCACGCGCTCTTCCGCAGCCGATTTTGGGCGGCGACGACCTGATCGCTGCCGGATACCGGCCGAGCAGCCTGTTCCGAGTGTGGCTCGACGCAGCCCTCGACGCCCAAATCGAGGGTCAGATAGCCTCGAAAGAACAGGCGCTTCAATTCGTGCGGTCGCTGTCGGGCGCGACGGTTCTGCCGTGAAGTTTCCTTTTGTGGCTCCGAGAAGCATGCAACTTCTTGGGGCTTGGCCGTAAGATGCGGCTCCGCGGAAGGGCAACCTTCCTCAGGATTGGCGCAGGTCGCCATGTGGTTGAGTTGTGCGGCGATCTGCATCAGCTGGTCGCACGACTTCAACGAACCAGCGTGCCTGCTTTCCCGTTTGTCGGTTTTCCTTTCCTCAGGTTGACCATGTTCAAAATCTTCTCGTCCAACACGCTCCGCACCTCCGCCTTCTTTGCGACGGTTTCTGTCGCAGCGCTGCTTGCAACCGCTGCAGCCCCCATTCCAGCGGACGGTGGAGTGAAAGGCGCGCCGCTCCCGTCGACTCTTGCGAAGCCGAAGGTGTACACATTCCCGCTGAAGGGTCAGATGGGAACCGACATCTCGCCAAACCTCGTGAAGGTGATGACCGACGACATCAAGAAGGCGAATCCAGATTTGATCGTCTTCCAATTGAATTCGGCAGACATCGACACCGTGAGGTACATGAATCTTGAGAACCCTTACGAACAGGGTTTGATGCCTGAGATTCAAACCTATCTCGAGATGCTGCGCGAACTTCGCAGCGGTGACCTCAGCCGGATTCCCCAAGTGATGTGGATTGAAGATGCGCTTGGGATCTCGAGTTGTTTCTCGATCGGTTGGCCAGACATGTACATGAAGAGCGGTGCTCGCGTGGGCGGGCTCTTCGCGTTCCGTCAAATGATCGACAAGAATTTCGAGGGCGCCGATGCCGATGTGCAAGGCAAGATGCGCGAAGCGTGGACTGGCAAGATGCAGGCGTGTGGTGTGATCGGCGGGTATCCGGCCGAGTTGTACGACGCGATGATCTTTGAAGAGAAGAAACTCTCAGCGAAATTTGAAGGGCGCGATACCAAGTGGCTCAGCGATGACTCTGGCCAGTTCATCCTCGACGGAAGCGACAAGATTCCTGTGGTGTTCGATGCGCAGAAGGCGGAGGACTTCATGTTCTCTGATGGCAGCGCGGATTCGCTCGAAGACTTGATGTTCTTGCTTGGTTACCGCGAGTTTGAGAATGTCGGCAAGGGCCCTCAAGTTGCGCAGCAGTTCACAGACGATTGGCGCCGTGCGATGGACAAGGTGCTTGACAATATGGCCGAAGCCGAGCAAGTTGAAGGCACGGTTGCTGGTCTCGGGAAGGCGAAGCGGCTCTACGAAGACTGCATCACGCTCATGAAGCGTTACCCGTTCATGGAGAAGCGCCGCGACATGCAGGAAGCGGGCGTCAATGTCACGCAATTCTTGGTGATCGTCGATCAACTGAAGAAGGACATCCAGCGCGCGAAGGAAGCAGAGCGCAACGGCGGACAGTCTGGCGGCGGTTCGGGCGGCGGCGGATTGCGCGGTGGTGGCGGCATGCGCGGGCGATGACTTTGATGACGCCGATCAAATCGGCCGAGTCTCGCGATTCATTCCCTAGCGTGCATCGATAGCGTTCACAACTCTCATCTCGAGTCAACTCCGACTGAGTATTCCCATGAAGATGTTCACGATCTCCTCGCTTGCAACCGTCAGCCTCTCCCTCGTCGTTCTCATGGCTGCGCCAAGCGCAGTGCACGCTGGCGATGTCAAACTGAAGGATGGCACCGTGTGGCGCGGCGATGTGGGCGCACGCGTTCGCGTGACCTTCGTGCAGAAGGGCGGAACGGAGTCGACCATCGAGGGCACCGTTGCAAAGACGGAAAAGGGTTACCTTGTTGTGGAGATCGAGGAGAACGGCAAGAAGACAAAGAAGACGATTACCTCGTTCGATTTGAAGAAGATCGAAGCGATGGTC
>JASGCF010000260.1 GCA_030054275.1 Limnohabitans sp.
CCGACGGCTTCGAACAGTTGTAGGCCGTTGGCGCACCCGTCGAGGAAGGCCGCTCGCTGTTCGCGCGGTCGTAGCCACGGCCTGGATTTGCGATCATCGAGACAAGCCGATCGGTGTCGTGCCCCGCGAGCAAGTTCTGCATCACCGCCGTCGCCTGTTCGGGATACGCGCGTCGCAGCACCGCGAGCGGCCTTCCTCGACGGGTGCGCCAACGGCCTACAACGGTTCGAAGCCGTCGGACGAGGCGTATCGACGCGCGCTGCTTGCCGTCGCCGTGCAGATGACCTATCTGGGTGCGCCCATGATTTGGTACGGCGACGAGGTCGGAATGTGGGGGAGTGACGACCCGTTCTGCCGAAAGCCGATGCTTTGGGCGGACCTGCCGCCGAACGACGATCCCGAGGAGCGGATCCGCGAGGGGCATCTTGCGGCGTATCGCGCGCTGGTCCGGTTGCGCGGCGAGTCGCCAGCGCTTCGCCGCGGGGCGTTCCGCACGCTTCTCGCCGACGAGTCTCGAAACCTTTGGGTATTCGAGCGGGCGCTCGGTGACGAGCGGGTGCTTGTGGTTCTCAACGGGTCGAACAAGCAGCAGACGGTCGAACTTCCGGAATCCGAATGGAAGGGCTTTGACTGGCGTGTGGCGTATGAAACGGACGGGGTACATGGAGATGTTGAAGCGGGGGGTAAGCTCGACACGGCTCGAGTGCGGCGCGATGTTGCGCCGCTCGGGGTGCTGGTACTGCGGGGGATGAAGCAGAAATAAACGGTGCCTGACACGCGCCGTGCAGTGCCAGACACTGGCTGGCACATGCCTGGCACCACGACGCACCTTCGCCCAGTTTCCGAGGTCATGCCTGCAACCCCCACGCGGAAAGATCTTTATGGCCATGCAGGCCAGCACAGCCTCGTGTGCTGCAAGCGTGTCTGGCGCGTGCCGTGCAGTGCCTGCCACTGGCTGGCACGTGTCAGGCACCTATGGGATAAATCGACGGTGTGCCAATGCCGATGAAGTCACTCCCCTCACACCCACTCGTCCAAGCGCGCCGCGCAGGCGTCCTGCTGCACATCACCAGCTTGCCATCGCCGTTCGGTGCCGGCGACATCGGTCCGAATGCCTACGCCTTCGCGGACTGGCTTGCCGCGGCCGGTGTCTCTGTGTGGCAAATGCTCCCGATCGGCCCAGTCGGCTATGGCGATAGTCCGTACTCGTCGCCATCAAGTTTCGCGATCGAACCGACCTTCCTCGCGCTCGAACCGCTCGTTGAAGAAGGGCTCCTTTCCAAGGCAGACCTCAAACTCGCAACTCGCGACGCGGCGCGACTGAGTCGTGGTCATTGTGATTTCGCGGCAAACCGAGCGTTCCGCATGTCGCGCGCGGCGAAGGCTGCGACGGCCTTTGAAGCACGAAACGGCTTCAAAACAGCCGATTTCAAGCGTTTTCTTGAGCGCGCGTCCTGGCTCCCCGCGTGGATCGATTTCATCGCAGGTCGTGATGCCGCAGCCCGCGCGCTGCACACATTCATCCAATTCAAACTCGACCTTCAATGGACCGCACTGCGGAAATACTGCACGCAGCGCAACATTGCGCTCGTTGGTGATGTACCCATCTTTGTCACAGCCGATAGCGCCGATGTTCGCGCGAACCCCGAACTCTTTCGGTTGAAGAAAGACGGCACGCCGGAAGTGCTCACGGGCGTACCTCCCGACGGCTTCAGCGCGGACGGGCAACTGTGGGGCCACCCGCATTACGCATGGGATGCCCATCGCAATGAGAAGTTCGCGTGGTGGATCTCTCGCATCGCCTGCGCTGCAGAGCGATTCGATCTCGTACGCATTGATCACTTCATCGGTTTCCACAACGCTTACGAGGTTCCGGCTGGTGCGAAGAATGCGCGCAAGGGCGAGTGGCGAAAGGCGCCGGGCCGTGAACTCCTCACCGCGATGGCGAAACGCTTCGAGAATCTGCCGCTGATCGCAGAGGATTTAGGCGCGCTCACTCCCGAAGTGGAGGCATTGCGCGACGATTTCGGCCTCGCTGGGATGCGCATTGTTCAGAACGCGTTCTGGAGCGGGAAGTCTGGAGACATGCCACACAACCACCCGTTCCGCGCCGTGGTCTACTCGGGCACGCACGACAATGAAACCACCGAGCAGTGGTGGCGCAGCCGCAATGCGGCGGAGAAGGCGCGGTTTCGCGCGTATGCCGGCGACGGTCCGGTGCACGAGGCGATGAACCGCATCGTGCTCGCATCGCCTGCTGCGCTCGCGGTACTTCCGATGCAAGATCTCCTCGGACTCGGCCGCGAAGCGCGCATGAACCTCCCGGGCACCGCAACGGGCAACTGGAGATGGCGCATGGACCCCGGCGCAGCGAGCAAGCGATTGGCAGCGCAACTTCGCGCCATGATCGACGCGTCAGGGCGCGTTTGATCCATTATCCTCTCGCGAATGGCCGCGAAGAAGTCCAGTCCGCGTTCGAAGTCAACCCCGCCTGCAGCTTCCAGTCGTCGCACTGTGTTGCCCGCGCCGATCTCGCCCGACGACGCGCGTGCGCAATTGCGTGAACTCGCGATGAATCTCTGGTGGAGTTGGAACGAGGTCGCGCGGCGGCCATTCGCTGCGCTCGATCCAGTGGTGTGGCATGCGACGAAGCATTCGCCGCTTGCGACGCTGGCCCACACTGGTCTCGCAACTCTCGAAGCAGCGTGCGCGGAGCCAGGATTCCGCTTGGCACTTGCAGATGCGCGCGTGGCGCTCGCGACAGCAATGTCGTCGCGCACATGGTGGGACGAAACGCACGCAAAGTCGCATGCAAACGCGCAGATCGCGTACTTCTGCTCGGAATACGCGATTCACGAGAGCGTGCAGCAGTATTCGGGTGGACTCGGTGTACTTGCTGGTGATCACTTGAAGAGTGCGAGTGATCTCGGCGTGCCACTCGTCGCGGTCGGTCTCTACTACCGACACGGTTACTACATCCAGCAGTTCTCCGAAGACGGTACGACGAAAGTCCTGTACCCCGTCTACGACCGCGCCACCATGCCTGTCGCAGAAACGGGCGTGAGTATCGAGTGCCCGATTGGAGAGCGCATGGTGCGCGCAAAGGTGTTGCGCATGGATGTTGGGCGAACGCGTGTGTATCTGCTTGACACAGATCTTGCGGAAAATGCGCCAGAAGATCGCTTGCTCACCGAAGGGCTCTACAAGGGTGAGCCAGATCTCCGGATGCGTCAGCAAGTCTTGCTTGGCGTTGGCGGCATGCTTGCTCTGCGCGCTGTCGGCGTCACGCCGTCCAAGATTCACCTGAACGAAGGTCACGCAGCGTTTGCCGCAATCGAAATGCTGGCAGATTTCCGTGCGCAGGGAATCTCGCATCAAGACGCGGTCAAGCGCGTGCGTGAACGCACGATCTTCACCACGCACACACCAGTTGCAGCGGGCCATGATCGCTATGGCATCGACATGGTTGCGAACGCGCTGCGACGAACGCTTGCGAAGGGAGGAATCTCACGCAGTGAACTCGAGTCACTGTCGCGTGAACGCCCTGACGATGCCAACGAGCCAGTCTGTATGACGGTGCTGTGCTTGAAGCTTGCTGCGCAAGTGAACGGCGTCGCGAAACTGCACGGCGCGGTGAGTCGCGACATGTGGAAGAGCGTGTATGGCGCGAAAAAATCAAAGGATGTTCCGATTGGGCATGTGACCAATGGCATTCATGTTTCGACATGGCTCGATCCGCGTGCGGCACTCTTTTGGCGTGATGCCTGCGGTTTCGATCCACACACCGCAAGCGCCCGCAACAAGGGTTGGAAGCGCGCCGCGGCTGCGAATCCAGCAGCATTTTGGGCGATGCGCACCACGCTCCGTACCTCGCTTGTGCGTTTTGCTCGTGAGCGATTGGCGCGCGCTGCCGAACGCCGAGGCGAAGGCCCCTCGGCTATCGACGAGATGCTCCGAGCGCTCGATCCGAACGCACTGACGATCGGATTTGCGCGGCGTTTTGCGACATACAAGCGCGCTCCGTTGCTGTTCACGGATATCGCGCGACTGTCCAAAATCGTTGGCGATGCGAAGCGACCTGTGCAGTTTATCTTTGCGGGGAAGGCGCACCCTCGTGATCTCGGCGGACAGGCGTACGCACGCAAAGTGTTCGAAATGACTCGGCATCCAGCGCTGCGCGGGCGCGTGTTCTTGATCGAAGAATACGACATGGAAGTTGGTCGAGCACTCGTCTCGGGATGTGATGTATGGCTCAACAATCCAATTCGTCCGCACGAAGCGAGCGGTACAAGCGGTATGAAGTGCCCAATGCACGGCGGAATCAACTGTTCCATTCTCGACGGATGGTGGCCTGAAGGTATCGCCGGACTTGATCCGAAGGCGCGCGGCGTGAAGGGCATGATCGGTACCAACGGCTGGGCCATCGGCCGCGCTGATGACGAGGCGTTCAACGAGGCAGACGCTCATGGCGCAGGCGAAGCGCGCGACTTGCGCGATGCAGCCGCGCTGTACGAGTTGTTCGAGAAATCGATTGTTGCTGAGTTTTACGATCGTGGACGCGATGGGCTTCCAAAGAAGTGGATCGCGCGTGCGTTGGCAAGCGCATCGACGGTGCCAGACTTCTTCTCAACGCATCGCATGGTGGCTGAGTATGTCGATAGGTATGTCCACTGAGCGAACGGCGGCACTCAAGATGCACCTCCTCCACACACGCACAGATGTGTCGTAGCGGGGGGCTTTGGGAGCATCCGAGGGTTGCTGTGACAGAACGGATTTTCTCACGGAGCCACAGAGACACGGGGCTCTGGGGCTACGGGGCTACGGCGACCTTTCGCGCAGCTCACGCCAGAGCGAGCAAGTTGCGAAGCAGGTTGCGAGCGCTCAAAGACGCGAAGCAGG
>JASGCF010000261.1 GCA_030054275.1 Limnohabitans sp.
GAACTCGCACCGAGTTTGTCGGATGCCAAGATCGAATCGCTTACCGATTCACAAGGCTCGGAACTTCCGGTGCCAAACGAAGACACCAGCGAAATCGTGACCAATGTGCGTGTCAAAAGTGGTCAAACGCTTGTGTTGGGTGGACTTTTCAAAGAAGACACCAAGATCGAGCGGCGGCAGGTTCCTGGGCTTGGTGATGTTCCACTGCTTGGAAACGCGTTCAAGGGATATGACGACGAGTACAAGCGCGAGGAAATCATTTTCCTCGTGACTCCGACAATTGTGAAAGAGGATGTCGCGAAGGTTTGGGCAGAAGAGGCTGAGCAGTACGCGTCTGCCGTTCGCATTGGTGCGCGCGAAGGCTTGCTTCCGTGGTCGCGTGAAACACTCACGACGGCACAGAATCAAAAAGCACTCGACGCGCTCGCGAAGGGTGATCGTGAACTCGCGCTGTTCCACGCGGAAAACTCGTTGCGACTTGCACATAATCAGCCGGAAATCGTGCGATTGCGTGAGGATCTGCGGCACGGTGACACGGCAGCACATGCAGACTACGAGCGCAGCATGCTTGAGCGCACGCTCGAAATGCAGATGGACGATGCGCCTGCGAAAGATGCGCCAGTTGCGCCCGCGAAGCAGAGTTTCGCAACTCCTCCGGCGTTGGAATCGACTGTTCGCGAGTCAACGAATGTTGCTCGGACAGAAGCGCCTTCGGCAACCGCGAATGGCGAGCTTTCGCTTGAAGTGCCTGTCCCTGCCGATGCGATGGATGGTGGGAATTTTGCGACGAATACAGCGCTTTCCCTCGAAGAGCGGGAGTCATGGGAAGAGGAGTCATCAGACGGTGAGCCATCGATGCCGACGAAGCGCGATGTCGACGCGTGGTACTCGCCGATCGGGCAGCGCGTCGGTCCGTACGCATGGCTGACCTTCCGTGCAGACTCTCTCGTGGATGATGCGTACGCGCAGTTTGTCGCCAATTTCGACATCGACGCTCATTAAGGTCCTCGGAAACGCCGAATCAAAGTGATGCGTCGCGGAACGCGAACGCACGCCTTGGGCGTCGACACCTTTGGTGTCTTGGGAGGACTTATGGCACTGCGTATGCAACGAATCGACTGGCCGCGTTTCCAAAGCGACGATCGCGGCCCACGCTGCGCGTCCGCCGCGTTGGTCATGGTTTCGCTTGCCTTTGTGCTCGCGGCATGCGCGCCACGCACTGCTGGGATGGAAGCGCGCAAGGAGGCGGATGATCGCTTTCGCAGAACCACGAGTCTTGTGAGTTTTGACCAAGCGAAACAGGCCTTTGAAGCGGGCGACCTTGCCAAGGCGCGCAAGGATATTGAAGCCGCTATCGCGCGCAGTGATCGTGAGGCGCGCTATTGGTCGTTGCTTGGGCGTGTCGAACTTGAATCGAAGCGCCTCGAGCGCGCGATTGATGCATTTGCCAAGTCGATTGAATGCGATCCAGCATTGGCAGAACCGTACTACTACCGTGGCATTGTGTACCAGCGGTGGTCGGACTCCGAGAAGGCGATCGCGGATTACCTCAAGGCGTCGGAGCTCGCACCAGAGCGAGCCGCTTATCTCCTTGCGGCAGCCGAAATCATGGTCGCGGAGCGTCGGCTTGATGACGCGCGCATGCTGTTGCTGCCGAAGCTTGCATACTTCGAACATAACGCGTCAATGCACGAACTTTTGGGAGATGTGGCATCGCTTCAAGGCGAATACGCAGCAGCGGCGCGTAGTTACGAGCGTGCGTTGGTCATCGATACTGAAGCACCACTTTTGGCCGAGAAGCTCGTTTCGAGTTACTTCGCAGCAGGTGAGTGGCAGCGTGCTTTGGAAGCAGCGCGTCGAGGTCGAGAAGCGTTGGCGAAGGCGCCGACAGGACGCCGCGTCCAAGTTCCGAACGACCTCTATCGATTCGAAGGCCGTTCGCTTGCGCGTCTTGGCCGCATGGCCGAAGCACGACAGGTCTTTGTGGAAGAAACCCGTGCATATCCAGAGGACGCGGAAGCGTGGCGTGATTTGGCCACGGCGTCCCTCACGAGCGGCGACATCGCCCGCGCAGAGCAAGCAGCAGAGCGATTGGTTGTGCTTGCTCCGCAAGATGCTCGGGCATTCACACTCCGCGGCATTGTCGCAGAGCGGCGCAACAATTTCGGCGAAGCAGTGCGTTGGCATCGCCTCGCTGTTGCGCGTGGACCAGAACAAGTCGAAGCGCTGATCGGTCTAGGTCTCGCGCTTGAGAAATCCGGAAAGCAAAGCGAAGCACTCGAAGTGCTTGCGAAGGCAATGAAGCTTGACCCTGCATCGACGCTCGCGCGACGCGCGTTCGCTGGCGTCTCGACCGACTAAGTTCAGCATGTTCGGAGGCTGATGTGACGCGTCCCCGTCCATCTCAACTCGAGACATCGAACACTTCCCGCGCGGTGGTCGTGGTGTCATCAAGTTTGTTGGCGGGCGCCGTGGCTGCCGTGATTGCGCCCGTGACTATCCAACAACTCGGGACGGACCTCGGCATCGCTTGCACGGCAGCGTTGTCGTCTGCGGTCGCGGTCGGTCTGTCGCGACTCGTCTCTCGAAGCGCCCCACGCATCAACGAGAGCAGCGTTTCTCTTGCAGATCAAACTTCACGCGGTGTGCATGGCAGCATGGTCGCACACTCATCCATCGAGTCTGCGGAGAGTGTGCTTCGCATGAAGGCGATGGAACTCCGACTTGACGAACGAACTCGCCTTCTTGACGGGCAGTCGGATGCGGTCGTACTCGTCGACGCGCACGGTGAAACGCGGCATGCGAATCTCGCTGCGAAGCAATGGTTCGGTGAGCGAGGGACGACCCTTGGAACAAGCGCTTTCATCAAGGCACTTCCTGAAGCCGCGCGGCGGGCAGTGACCGGCGTGGTAGCCTCGGCGTGCGGAGAGCGCCGCCGCGTCGAAGGTGAGCTTGTACCCGTTGCGACCTGCGATACCAAAGACTCTCCACGAAGCACGGAGACAAAGAAAACACCAGTTTCTATGCACATCACGCATCTCGCGGGCGCTGCAGAGCCGCTTGTTGCTGTTGTGCTTCGTGATCTCACTGCCGAGCGCGAAGCTGATCGTCTGAAGGCAGATTTTATTGCGAAAGTGAATCATGAACTTCGCACGCCACTCAGTTCATTGCGCGCCTATGCCGAGATGCTTGGTGACGGTGAACTTGCGGATGAATCGGAACGCGCACATGCCGCGCGTGTGATCATCGAATCGACCGAGCGATTGAGTGCGCTGGTCGATGGCATGCTTGATATCAGCGCGATCGAAAGTGGCATGGCTCGCGCTGATTTCGTGTCATGCGACATCGCCTCGTTGTGTGCCGAGTGCGTGACAGAGCAACGACTTTCCGCGGCAGCGCGTCGCATCGAACTTCATGTGAAGCAACGCACAACGGGAGCAATGGCGCTTGCCGACCGAACACTACTGAAGCAAGTCGTCTTGAATCTGCTTTCGAACGCGATCAAGTACACCCCGGAAAGCGGCCGCGTTGAGATTGAGGTTGACCTTGATAATCTCGCGCGTTCCGTGGTTGTGTCGGTGCGCGATAACGGCTTAGGAATTCCAATACACGCGATTCCGCGGCTTTTCGGCAAGTTTTACCGCGTCGCGGGTCACGAAAAGGTTGCGAAAGGTACCGGACTCGGGCTCAACCTCTGTCGCAATATCGTCGAAGAACTGCATGGCGGACAGATCGGTGTCGAGTCGCAGGTCGGCGAGGGCTCTCGGTTCTGGTTCGCGATCCCGCTTGAACAAGCGGGAAGGAAGGCGGCATGACCTCATGCAAGACACGCATTCAAAGCCCGCGCGCATTCTCGTCGTCGACGACGAAGCGCACATCGTTCATGTTGTTGCATTGAAACTTCGCAACGCAGGCTTTCAGGTGGAAACTGCTGGTGACGGTGATGAAGCGTTGACGCTCTTGCAATCACGCGGAATTGACTTGGTGGTGACCGATCTTCAGATGCCCATGATGTCGGGTATCGAATTGGCGCGCGCGATGTCGAAGGATGCGGTGCTCGCAAACATTCCTGTCTTGATGCTCACCGCGCGCGGTCATCTTCTGCGCGATGGTGAGGCAGATAGCGTGCATATCGCGCGCGTTGTGCACAAGCCCTTCTCGCCGCGTGCACTGGTCGCAGAGATTGAACAGTTGCTCGCCTCCCAACGCGATCGCGATACGCATCGGAGGGTCGCGTGACTCCCACTCCGGTCGCAACATCAGACACGCTGCGCTGCGCCATCGCCGAGATTGGTGGCGTGGTCGTAACTGTGGATCATGTTCGCGCAGAGAGTGGTTCTGCAAAGTTGACGCAATTCTCTGCGACTTCCGCAGAGGGCATCCTTGAAGCGCTTGTGAAGTCAAACTTCGCGCGGACGGCGGTGCTCCGAGCCCTCGCGCGTGCAACCGTGGGCAGCGATGCAACGGTCGAGCCACTTCGTGGAATGTTGGTGGTTCCAGTTCGGGTACAGCGCGCTCCGACAGTGACACGCACTGTGGTTGTCACGCTGTTGGCAGACGCGATTGACGGTGAGACGCTGCAAGCGCTTGCGCAACACGCGAAAGTCGATGCCACGATTGCGCGCAGCATTCTGAAAGAAAGCCGCCCCTGGGATCGGAACACAAGCCCGCGTTTTGTTCGATGTGTGCATGCGCTCGCGCGGTCTGAAGCGGAACGCGCAGCGGGTGTCGAAGCAGGTACGCAACTTGGCGCTGCATGGGAAGAGCTGCACCTTTTGCACACACTTTCGAGTCGCATGGCTGTAGGTGCGTCGCCACGAGCTTTCGTACAGAGCACTTTGAC
>JASGCF010000262.1 GCA_030054275.1 Limnohabitans sp.
CTTGAAACGCCGTTCATACTCTCATGTGGTCGTGCGTGCGTTGCGCTGTCTTGCTTCATGCCGTTCTGCACTCAAATTCCTCTTCTCGGCGTGCATGCGCCGCCAATTCCATCACAGCAATCTGCGCCTTGCAGCGCACCCTTACAGCCGCACGCAGTCACCGAGATGCTTCACACGCGTCTCGACGCCGCATCACTCTTTCTTGGGGCCATCCGGCGCCTTTGGGCTCTTCGTGGTGTTCTGTGGGCTCACCAAGCCGCCCTTCGGCACAACATTTGGTTCAGCGGTTTCAACCTCACCTGGGCGCAATCCATTGCGCTTTGGTGACGGTGGATTTGGCGCTACACCTCGGCCAGGACCAACGACATTGGAATCGGCCCCGACTGGCATCGACTCTCCGTCATCGACGCCTTCTTTGGTCATGCCTGGAATGGCCTGCTTCTGCGCATCGTTGAGGATCGCCGAGATTTCCTCGCGATAACGAGCGAACATCTCGTCGCGCTCCTTCTTCAACGCTTCGATCGCGGGAGCCTCTGCATATCGCACAGTTCCGCCTGAAGCCTTCTGCGCCGCGAGTTCGGTTTTGCGGCGCGGCTCACCGGGCTCTGTTTGGCGATAGCCATCTGCCATTCGAGCTTGGAGACCCGAGAAATCTTGCGTGAATCGCGACTTCACCGCTTCGATGCTTGCCTTCTGTTCGGCCGTGAGGTCCGGCAGACTTTCTGCAGCCTCAATGAGCGGCATGACTGGATCTGGGCGATAGACCTGTGGGAATGCGCGTTGCAGCGCGCGCTTTTCGAATGCTGGTCCAAACTCTGCACCAAGAGCATCGCGAATAGCAGCGATGCCCGCGTCTTGCGCATTGCGTACCGCCACGCGCCGAGCCATGATTTGCTCTTGCACTTGAATACCGCTCTGTGCGTCACTCGACGACATTGCTTTCAGCAGAGAGCCAACCGTCGACTCCAGCGCGGCTTCGCGTGCAACAAGCGCTGTGTCAAGCGCAACTTCGTACTCTTCGACGGCGAGACGCGCAGCATCTGCGGCAGATGGCGGCAACTCCATCTCGCGCATGACAAAGAACAGATTGAGTGATTCACCCGACAATTCGCCATTCGGAAGCGACTTTTCGCGACGCATAGCGCGTTCGAAGCGCGGCCACAACTCGGCCTGTCCATCACCTAGTTGTGTCTTCACATTCTCAAGGAATTCTTGGCGTAACTTCGCCTTCTCATTTGCCCAGTCAAGGAGTGGCTGAGAGACAAGGTCGATCACTTTGTCCGCGCTGGTGCCCGCGGCTGCGTCTTTCAAGCCAGACATGCGTGCACGCACGCCGTCAGCAGCGGTGGTGAAACTGGTGCTGTAATCCTCGAGCAACGCTTCGAGAATCGGGCGTTGCCACTCTTCCAGTTGCAGCGCGTCGACGAACACGGGGAGGTCGCGCGAGAGATAGTCGGGGACAAAGAGCGTTGCCATGCCTCCACGACCACCGTATTGCGCATGAACTGCCACGCTCGAACCAAGCGAGAGCGCAACGGTCAGCGCCAAGCCAGCCACGCGAGGCTGAAGGGCGCGGGAGAGAGTCCGGATGAATGCGTGACGGTTTTGGTTGATCACAGTGAATTCCTCAGGCTGTCTAGTGGTTGGCGCACAGTTTGTCGGGTCTGGTTTGTCGAGATTGGTCTATCGAGATTGGTCTATCGAGATTGGTCTATCGAGATTCGTCTCTAGAGTTCAATTTGTCGAGTTCCAGCATCGAGTTCACTTCACAAATGCTTTCTCGCGCACATCGCCTCATCGCGAAAAAGACTCGCCCCCTCTGGCTCGTGATGCCCAGCAGGGCAAAACTGTCGAGAGCAGGGATTGTTCCACATCAGACTTGCCTGCGTTGCCCATTTCGATGGGAAACCTCATTTCAGCGCCGAACAACGAACCGCAAGCAACTCTGATGCATGCCGAAACTGAACTTTCACCGATCGCGCGCACGGCACGGCTGCGCGGATCGCCCTGGTCTCGTACGAATGCAACAGCAAACGAACACGGGCGGGAGAAGATCGACCGTTCTCAGCGCCCGCTCCACAAGCAGCGAAAGAACTTTCGCGCGTGGTTGCTCGGCACTATTGTCCAATAACTTTTGGCTTAGGAGGCCCGAACCGTGCGCTGTTCGATGCGCTTCTCCGGCGTCGTTTGGACGATGCGGTCAACATAGATGCCAGGCGTGTGGATGTTGTCAGGGTCGAGGCTTCCAATTGGAACGATCTCTTCGACCTCCGCAACGCAGGCGCGACCGCACATGGCAACCATCGGATTGAAGTTTCGGGCAGTCTTGCGGAACACGAGATTGCCGCATGCATCGGCTTTCCAAGCCTTGACGAGCGCGAGATCCGCTCGGATTCCGCGTTCGAGGACATAGGTTTCGCCGTCGAACTCCTTCGTCTCCTTGCCCTCCGCAACCACGGTGCCGACGCCGGTCTTCGTGAAAAAGCCTGCGATGCCAGCGCCGCCAGCGCGCATACGCTCGGCGAGGGTGCCCTGCGGGTTGAACTCAAGTTCAAGTTCGCCGGACATAAACTGGCGCTCAAATTCAGCGTTCTCGCCGACATAACTCGACACCATCTTGCGGATCTGTCGGGTCTTCAGGAGTAGCCCTAATCCCCACTCGTCGACACCCGCGTTGTTGCTGATGGCCGTGAGTCCCTTCGCCCCAGAATCGCGGAGCGCGATGATCAGTTGCTCGGGGATCCCGCAAAGGCCGAAGCCGCCGACGGCGACGGTGATGCCGTCGCGTACCAAGCCTTCGAGTGCGACCGTAGGGTTTGCGTAAACCTTGCTTTGCATAGGACAAGCAGTGTACCGAGGCCACGCACAGCGCAGCCTTTGATCGGAGTTGTCGACAGAAAGACAACGCCGTCGCGCGGACGGCGTTGTGATCGGGTCGGGATGGTGTTCAGGCTGCCTGACTCAGTCGCAACTTAGTTTCGACTCAGTGGATTTCTGGCATCCTTCAGTTGCTTCGCAGAGTGGGTTCGTCCCTCGCGGAGAGCGATGTCTTCGGCCAATTGGCGCGCCGCGTCTGGATTCGAGTCCTGCAGTGCCAGACGAATCTTCTCGAGGGCGCGATTTTGAATCTGCCGCACGCGCTCTTTGGTAACGCCAATCACTTGACCAACTTGCTCCAAAGTCAAGGGTGCTGCGTCTGGATCCGCGGCTGGAATGGCAGAACCGAAGATCTCGGCAGCGCCTTGCTCAAGCGGAAGACCGAATCGATGTCCGATCACCGCGCGTTCAATATCCGAGAGATCCGCCTTGTTTTCCACCACAATGTGACGCACTTCATCGGCGCACTCGCGTTCATGGGTTGCGCGGACCGTCTCAAGATGGTTCGACTTCTCGAGCGCTGGGTCGTACTCCGCTCCAAAGCGCTTCCGTTGCGTGGTCACCTTGATGCCGTGGCGGCTGAATGCCTTCAAAATGGCTCGGCACGCGTAGGTTGAGAACTTGAATCCACGCCCACAGTCGAACTTGTCGACCGAGCGCATAAGCGCCATGTTTCCCTCGCCGATGAGGTCTGCAAAATCGACTTCGGAAAGCCGAACGCGCTTTGCCATGGCCAGCACAAGTGCAAGATTGGTTTCTGCGAGCTGCTCGCGGTAGCGCGTCGCGACCGTATGCCATCGCAGGACAGATCGGGCTTCGGCAAGCGTGAGCGCACGGCCCGCGGAAGCCTGCTGAATCTCGCTCATGCGAAACCGTGCAAAGTTGTACTTCATGAACAGGATGCGCTCCTGCGCGCCCGTCAGCAAGATGGACGACTGTGACTTCGGAGTCCGCGCGGATCGGCTGCGAGCCGAAATGAAATCGTCCATCAGCGGTCGGTACCAAGTGACATCCGGACGCTCGATTTCGGCAAATCCGTAAATCCGCTCCTCGGCACCGTCTTGGTGATACTCCGCATGATCGATGTAATCGACCGGCTCAGACAAGATCAATTTGAGCAGTTGTTCCTCAGCATGGACGAGCGGCCGCGCCGTCTGTGCAGTTTGCGTTGATCGCCCACCCTCGCGACCTTCTGGAAGATCTTTCGCGAGGCGCCGAACTGGCGTAGCGCGAGTCGCAACTGCGCCTGACGCGGCGTTGACAACAGCGCGCGGTCGCACCGCGAGGCCGTTCTTCCGCTGCGCACGCAACAGGGGAGAGTTCTCAAGCGCGTCGCCCGAAGTCTCCGCCGCGTTCGAATGGACTGAGGTGCTGGAGGGTCGCATGTCTGAAGTCCCTTTCTGCAGATGCGTCCGGCCGGCTGGTCTGAGCGGCGCGACCGGAATTCGCGCCAGACCGTTGAAAGACTCTTCGCGTTCGTTTCGCGGAACCTCGAGAAGCCTTGAGGAGCCTTGATGGCTAGAGGCCATTCGCGAAAGTTCACGGGAAATCACAGTAACTTTTGCGAAATACACTACAAATCGCGCCTAAACACCGTAAGTTGCCGCGAACAGTTGCGACTGGACATCGGCATCACGAGTGCATCGCAACTTCGATGACTCAGAACTGTCGGTGTCGTCCGCTTGAAAGCGCGGAGTCACTCTGAACGCAATACACGCTGCGTGGTTCGGAAGAAGCGCGACTGGTTCGCAACAATGGCGATTCCGATGCAGCGTCGCATCGCCAAAAGCCCCAAAACTCGAAGCAGCAGCGCTTTCCTTTCCCCTGCAGATCCGCGTTGAACTCATCCACCCAAGCGGCACTGTTGAAGTGGCCCCCAATGTACGAGTGACGATGCAACTCGTCGCGTATTCCGTCCAAGTTTGAGCCGGCTTGATCGACGAAGGGGCG
>JASGCF010000263.1 GCA_030054275.1 Limnohabitans sp.
GCAGTTCGCAGTGCAGCCTCGGCCAGAGGGGCTCGCGCAGGCGTTCATCATTGGCGAGTCGTTCATCGGTGGTCGACCAAGCGCGCTGGTGCTTGGCGACAACATTTTCTATGGCACGGAACTTCAGCGCCGACTGAAGGAAATCGCCTTGGACACGAAGGGCGCCACAGTGTTCGCGTATCGCGTCGCCAATCCAGAGGCGTATGGCGTTGTAGAGTTTGATGCGCAGAAGCGCGCGAAGTCGATTGAGGAAAAGCCGAAGCAGCCGAAATCAAACTATGCGGTCACAGGGTTGTATTTCTACGACACCGATGTGGTCGAGATCGCGAAGGCGGTGAAGCCTTCTGCGCGCGGCGAGTTGGAAATTACAAGCGTCAATCAAGCGTATCTCGAGCGCGGTGATCTTGAGGTTGAACTGCTTGGTCGCGGAAGCGCGTGGCTTGATACGGGCACCTTCGACACGCTTCTGCAAGCAGCGCAATTCGTACAAACGCTTGAGGCGCGGCAGGGGCTTCGCATCGCGTGTCCCGAGGAGATCTGCTGGCGCAACGGTTGGATTGACGACGCGCAACTCGAGCGCCTTGGAAATGAGATCGGGAAGAGCCAGTACGGTCAGTATCTCTTGCAGATTCTGAAGCATCGCGACTAAGCGCAAAGTGAACCAGTCCATGCAAGCGATTCCCACCGAGATCCCAGATGTCATCGAACTCGCGCCGAAAGTATTCGGCGACGAGCGAGGCTTCTTCCTCGAAACTTGGAACGAGCGCACCTATTGCGACGCAGGAATTCGCGCAACTTTCGTGCAGGACAATTGGTCGCGTTCGCGCCGTGGCATCTTGCGTGGGTTGCATTACCAAGTGCAGCAGCCACAAGGCAAACTGGTGCGTGTGACGCGAGGATCGGTGTTTGATGTGGCGGTTGATCTTCGTCGATCAAGCGCGACATTTGGGCAGCACATTGGTCGCGTCTTGAGCGAAGAAAATAAGCGCGCGCTGTGGATCCCGCCCGGATTTGCGCATGGGTTCTTGGTGATTTCAGACGAGGCGGACTTCGTCTACAAGTGCACCGAGTTCTACGCGCCGGAGTTTGATCGCACGCTTGCGTGGAACGACGCGACAGTCGCCATTTCGTGGCCACTTGAACTTGTGGGTGGTCGGGATGCCGTGCAACTTTCCGAGAAGGATCGAACGAAGGCCGCGTCGTGGGCCACTGCGGAGACATTCGCATGAGCGGGCTCGCCACGCGAAAGGTGCTCGTCACAGGCATGGGTGGGCAGTTGTCGCGCGAATTGGTTGCGACTGCGCCACGCGATGTCGCGTTGGTTGCGCTCAAGCAAGATGAACTTGATATCGGTGATCGCGATGCAGTGCTGCGGGTGATGCGCGAAGTATCTCCCGATGTGATTTTCAACGCGGCTGCATATACCGCGGTTGATCTCGCTGAGAAAGAGCACGACGCTGCGGATCGAGCGAATCATCTCGCTGTTTCGTATCTCACAGAAGCCGCGAGTGCATGTGGCGCGCGGCTCGTGCATGTTTCGACGGATTATGTGTTTGATGGAATGTCGCCGCGGCCATATGAGCCACACCATCCAACGGCTCCTGCCTCGGTCTACGGTCGGACCAAGCGTGATGGCGAACTTGCTGCGCTGAAGTCCGAAGAAGCGTTGGTTGTGCGCACCGCATGGGTGTACGCGCATCACGGAAGGAACTTCGTCGCCACGATGCTCCGCTTGATGTCGGAACGCGACGAGGTTCGGGTGGTTGCGGATCAGATCGGTTCGCCGACGAGTGCGACGAGCTTGGCGCGAGCGCTGTGGGCGCTTGTCGAGGCGCGAGCCACCGGTGTGCATCACTGGACCGATGCGGGTGTCGCGAGTTGGTACGACTTTGCCGTCGCAATTCGCGACGAGGCGGCCGCGCTTGGCGCCCAGAAGATCGGCCATGCGCGCGTGACGCCAATTCGTACATCTGACTATCCGACACCCGCCAGGCGACCCGCGATGAGTGTTCTCTCGAAGGACGCGACATGGGCGCTCATCGGCCCAGCACGGCATTGGCGCGAGGAGTTACGCGCGGTGCTGTCGCGGATGGAGTTTCTCGGCCGAACCGCCGATATCTGATCGCCCGTGTTCATTTTCAAGACACACTCGAGATCCGCATGACCCAGACCCAGACACAGACCATCCTCGTGACCGGCGGTGCCGGATTCATCGGTGCCAATTTCATCCGTCATCGGCTGGCTGAACATGCAGCGGAACGCCTTGTCGTTCTCGACGCCCTGACGTACGCAGGCAATCGAGCCAATCTGGAAGGATGTGACCCATCGAGGGTTGAGTTCGTGCACGGTGACATTCGTGACACCGCGCTCGTCGAGCGTCTCTTGCGTGATCATGGGATCACCACGCTGGTCCATTTCGCAGCCGAGAGTCATGTCGACCGATCGATCTCGGGTCCCGACGCGTTCATCGATGCAAATGTGAACGGAACGCATTCGCTTCTGAAGGCGGCGCGCGCCGTATGGCTTGCCGGCAGCGGTGTGCCGCATCGCTTCCATCATGTTTCAACCGACGAGGTGTACGGTTCGCTGTCCCCGACCGACCCGCCGTTTGCGGAAACCAATCAGTACCAACCGAACTCGCCGTATTCGGCGAGCAAGGCTGCGAGCGATCACCTTGTGCGGGCGTATCACCACACTTTTCACCTCGATGTAACAACGACCAATTGTTCGAACAACTACGGGCCGTATCAGTTCCCTGAGAAGTTGATTCCGCTCATGATCGTCAACTGTCTGCACGGTAAGCCGCTGCCGATTTATGGTGACGGCATGAATGTGCGCGATTGGTTGCATGTCGATGACCACTGCCGCGGCATTTCACTCGCGCTTGACAAGGGGCGTGTCGGCGAGGTGTACAACATCGGCGGCGAAAACGAGCGACCGAATCTTGAGATTGTGCAGCGCTTGACCAGCGCGATCGATGCGGCGTTCGCGGCGGACGAGAGCCTTGCGCACCGTTTCCCGGGCTCGCCCGCGGCGCAGGGCAAACCGTGTTGGTCGCTTGTCACATATGTGAAAGATCGTCCTGGTCACGATCGCCGTTACGCGATCGATCCGCGCAAAGCGCGTGCGGAACTTGGATACCGCCCACACGAGACTTTCGAGACAGGACTTGCAAAGACCATCGCGTGGTACCTCGCCAATGAGGGCTGGTGGCGCTCGGTGATGGACGGTTCGTATCGAAACTGGATTGAGGCGAATTACGCGGGGCGCTGACGCTTCGCCCTGATGCTTCGCCCCGATGCTTCGCCCTGACGCTTCACCTTTGGATCGTGACCAAGAAATGAACGCCGTGTTGCTGTCACATGCTCATCTGCTTCCCGCAATGTTGAGGCGCTTGTGAGCACCAAGCGTCGTGTGATTGGATTTGCAGCGGGGCGCGCTCTATCACAGGTCGCGGTGATTGTGCGCGGCATTCTGATCGCACGCATGGTCGGGCCGGAGAACATGGGTATTGCTGCGACTTTTATGGTCGTGGTGAGTTTTGTTGAGATGTTCTCGACGACCGGGTCGGACCGCTTTCTCATTCAAGATGCAGAGGGAGCGGAACCGAAGACAGCGCGAACATTGCAACTGGTTGCGATGATGCGTGGAATCGCGCTGTCGATCGCGATCCTCGCGCTTGCTTGGCCTGTTTCTGGAGTCTTCGAAACGCGCGGAGCTGTTGCGGGCTATCTCGCGATCGCGTTGATACCGCTCTTTCGCGGTTTTCAAAACCTTGATTGGGCCGTCCAGCAACGCGCGCTTCGTCCGAAGACGAGCGTCTTGATGGGCGTCGTGGGGGAGTTCAGCGCGCTCGGCGTTGGTGTCGTTCTTGCGTATGTCACGGGTAATTGGTGGGCGTCTGTCGCCTCGATGGTGACGCAGGCGTTTGTGATGATGTTGGTCTCGCACCTTCGCGCGGATCGTCGTTGGTCGATCGGATTCGACCGCGAGATATCGCGACGCGCGTTTCGCTTTGCAACGCCATTGTTTGTGAGTGGGCTGTTGCTCTTTCTCGCGATGCAGGGAGATCGAATCGCAGTAAGCATCGCAGACACGATCCGCGGCGCAACGACCTATGACCTTGCGGATCTTGGTCGCTTCGTAGCCGCTGGTTCGATTGCACCGCTACCGATGGTTGTTTGCTCCGATCTTGCATATGCGGTGTTCCTGCCTTGGATCAAAGCAGCAGATGACGCCGCCACGGCGCGAAAGCGACGAAGAGAACTCGTCATACTTTTTGCCTTGTTTGGTCTTGTGTTTGTGATTGGCGTCTCGACGGTTGGTGGTCCAATCTTGCGTATCCTCTTTGGTGAGAGATTCGGAGATCTTCAAGGGCTCATCACGCTCCTTGGTACTGCGCAAGCAATCCGTATTCTTCGCGTGACCGCGAATGTTCCTGCGATGGCCGTAGGAAACACGCACAACATTCTTCTCGGTGCTATCGCGCGGACTCTCGGTGTCTTGGCTGCCTTA
Organism: Limnohabitans sp.; assembly: GCA_030054275.1. Taxonomy (GTDB): domain Bacteria; phylum Planctomycetota; class Phycisphaerae; order Phycisphaerales; family SM1A02; genus QWPT01. The sequence goes on from JASGCF010000263.1 coordinate 4,516, forward strand.
TTCGTGACGATCAGAGGTTGGCCACTTGAGTATGTGGCTGGATGCGCGCTCGGGGGCGAAGTACTTGCGCTGTCCGTGGCAGAGTTGCACTTGCACCGAGTTGTGCGCGAATCGGCTGGTTCGTATGCGTTGGTTCCGCTGGTAGTTGCGCTCATCCTCACGGTCATGCTCGTTGGTTGGACCATGTCCGCTCAGTTTGGCCCATGGGTCGGGCTCGCGCTGCTCATGGTCGGTCTTGGGTTTGTACACCAGTGCCCAGGCCTTATCTGCAAACTAGTTCCCTGGCCTATTCTTTA
>JASGCF010000264.1 GCA_030054275.1 Limnohabitans sp.
GATTCGAACTGGCCGTTTCAGCGCTCGTTCGTGAATTTCATCGCGAATGCCGTTGAGTACCTTGGTCGCGCAGGCGACGCAGTGATTGGTCGCGCGCTGGCGCCAGGCGAAGCCATTGCCCTCCGATTGCCTGCCGGAAGCCGTGACGGTGAGTTGCAGTTGCCAGACACTTCGCGTCTTCCCGTGGCCATTGACGATGCGGGCAATCTTTCGTGGGGTCCAGTATCGCTCGCGGGTCTCTACCGCATCGGTTTCACACCACCGGGCGGTGCCGCCCGTGAAGAGCGGTTGGTTGCGGTCAACATCGCCGATCCATCGGAGGCGCGCATTGCGCCTGTTGAATCAATCGACCTCGGTACCAAGAGTGTGCAGGGCGTCAGCGTTGCTACGAATCGCCGCGGCGCGTTGTGGCCGTGGGTACTGTTCGCAGGCTTGCTGTTCGTACTGGTCGAGTGGTGGACCTACCAGCGTCAGTTGCGAGCGTAGAGAGATTGAGTGTCGGTCAAGACGCGCGAGTTGCTGCGGGTGCGCCGGAAGTTGAAATCTCCTTCAGCACTTCTTCGTCGATGCCGAGGTACTCGCGCATGTGCTGGTCGTACATCTCTTGATCGCGGTCGCGCGTGAAGTCGAGGCGAAGTTCATTGATCACCTTCGTACCTTGACCGATCCACTGCTTCCAAGTTTCTTGCGAGATGTTCTCGCCGATCCATGCGCCAATCGGGCCACGCATGGGCGGCGCTGTCATCTTCGTGCCAGGTCGACCAGTGCGGCGACAGACGAAGGCACCTGCTTCGCGCAAGCGATCTGCCGTTTCCGATTCTTCCTTCAGCAGTGGCGCGACGCGGCCGATCGACTCGAGCAGTTTGCCCATCGCAAGTTGGGGCAGACGATCGCCCTTCGAGGCAGCAATGGCGAAGCCCTTCTCGAGGAACGCAACGGCTTTGTCTTCCCAACCAGCCTTGATCATGGCTTCGCCGCCAAGTTGATAGGCCTTGCTCATCTCTGGGTTGGCGGCAACGCATCGCTCAAGACTTTGTGCAGCTTCCGCGAAGCGACCCGCCTGAAGGTAGGCGTTGCCAAGGCTGAAATGCGCCATTTCATTCGACGGGTCGGCGGCTGCCATCTTCTCAAACTGTGCGATGCGTTCTGCGTTCATTGGTACTCCTCAACCCGCGCGCGAATCCGCGGCGGGGGGCGCATGGTAGGCGATCAGGCGTAGCCAAGCCGATCAAGATCATCCTCGTCAAGCCCAAAGTGATGCCCGACTTCATGCAGGATGGTGATGCGAATCTCCTCGCAAATACGAGACGCACCGCCGAACGGGCCCTCTTCGTCTTCGCCTTCTTCCCAGCCTCCCGCCATGTCGATGATGCCTTCACGAAAGATGTGAATCACATCGCTGAGGTCCGCTCGTTCGACCGAGCGTTCCGTGAGCGGAATCCCCGTGTGCAAGCCGCACAAGAGTTCCTCGTCATCGTTGGCGATTCCCAGTTCCGCGAGGAGTGCAGCCGATGGACGGTCCTCAACGACCAACGGACATTCATCGAGCAGCGCATGCAACTCGGGTGGAAGCGATGACAGGACATCTTCGAAAATCGCGTCGAAACGCTCGCGTTCACGACGGCGCATGACCAGTCTTTCGCACTTCGAGCGAGGTTTGTCCAGCTTGGCCAATGAGTTCCGCCACACTGCGGCAGCCTTGTCGCGTCACCCAATCATTGAGTCCGCGCGCAACGCGTTGCGGCGCACGCGGATCGATGAACAACGCAGTGCCCATTGCAACGGCTGTTGCGCCCGCCAAGATGAACTCCGCAGCGTCTCGCCAATTTGATACGCCGCCGAGTCCAACAATTGGAATGCCGGCATCGCGCGCTGGGCCTCGATAGACATCGTGCACCATGCGCACCACGATGGGATGAATGCCAGGGCCAGACAAACCGCCGCGTCCGCGCGAGAGGCGATACGCGCGCGTCTCGACATCAATCGCCATTGCGCTGAAGGTGTTCGCAACAACCAAGGCTTGCGCGCCTCCGTCGATGGCAGCCGCTGCCATGGTGACGATGTCGCCGACATTCGGCGAGAGTTTGACGAAGAGCGGCTTCTTGCGAACGGCTGGACGCAGTTCCTGAAGAAGCGCGCGAAGCGCCTGCGGATGCTCACCAAACTGCAGGCCATCTGAAGTGTTCGGGCACGAAACATTCAGTTCAATGGCGGCGATTGCTGGGGCTGCATCGAACGCCGAGGCAACGAGAAGATACTCGTCAACCGAATGACCGGCGACAGAACCGATGAGTTTGCAGGGGAGCCCGTCTGCAAGCGGCAGTTTCTCGCGAAGGAAGCGATCGAGCCCAACATTCGCGAGGCCGATCGCGTTCAGCATGCCTGCTGGACTATCGATGATGCGCCAAGGGGCGTTGCCTTCGCGCGACTCGCGCGTGATCGACTTCGTCGTCACGGCGCCAATCGCGCCGAGCGGAAACGCATCGGCAACTTCGCGTACATAGCCGGCCGTACCCGCAGCGAGAATGACGGGGTTTGCGAGCTCTAAGTCGGCGAGTTGCACGCGCAGATCTGCCATGGGTCGGAGATCGTACCGGACAACGGAGAGAGACCGGACAAAAGAACGCCGAGCCGCCCAAGGGCGGCTCGGCGAAAGAAGACAGGTTGAGAAGACCGATCGGAACTTGCCCGACTGGGCATGCTCCCCACGCCCTTAAGGGCATACACCCCACGCCCTTAAGGGCATACACCCCACGAGCTCAACACAACTGCGAGGTCCGATGCACCAACGGTTCCGTCGCCATCGAGGTCGTAAGACGAGCCGCCCCAACCACCGAGGAGGGTGGCAAGGTCGCCTGCAGCCACGGTGCCATCACCGTCGAGGTCGGATGGGCACGATGGCGCAGACACACACTCGGTCACAGAAATGACGAGGTCATCAAGACCTGCTTCAGTGATCGAGTTGTTCGGGTTGTCCGTCGCAATCACACGCACGCGAACGGTGCTGTTCAGGGCGACATACGAGCCGAGGTCGTAGGTTTTGGTTGCCCACTGCAAGTTGGCGCTGATTTCTTCCATCAACACCCACGCGCCACCGTTCGAAACTTCGACGCGCAACTTGTCTGCTTGGGTCGGAGTCGTCGTGGTGTCGTCGCAGTAGTACCAGAGTTTCATCGAAGCCGAGGCGCCGTTCGCGGCTGCGAGGTTGTAGGCGGGTGAGGTCAGCGTGACGGGTCCGCCGTCAAGATCTTGGCTCGACGCGGTTCCGCCAGCCAAGCCTTGTCCGGTGATGAAACACTTGGTGCCTGAACCCGGAGTTGCGTCGGCGGACGGAGCCGATGCGACGCCAGCGTTGGCAGCGCCAACTGGAACCACGCAGGTCCAGCCGCCGGCTGTCACGGTGGCATCCGCAGCGATGCCCCACGCAGAGACATCGCCTTCAAAGTTCTCTGTCACAGCGACGGCAGTTCCGGTGATCACCGGTGCGCTGAAGAAGAGCGTTGGAGCCGTTGCTGGATCGAACGAAGGTCCACCGTTCGAAAGCGTTGCGCCGAGGTAGTAACGCACGACATCGCCGCAATCAACATCGGGGAAGGTTGCCGTGTACGCGTTCGATCCGGTTGCGGTGAGCGGGAACGCCGCATACGCAGAGCCGTTCGTCGAGACATACAGCTTGGCTGTGCCGGCAACGACCGAGCCACCGCCCATGATCGACACGTTCACAGCGAACGAGTTTGTGCTGTCTGGATTGAGCGAAGACGGGCGACCCGACGGATACGTGAACGACAGCGCGATTGGCGGACGGTTCATGTACACCTCGATACCGCCGCAGCGGCCGATGACCATGTCCTTCCAGCCGTTGCCGTCGATATCGAAGGTCGCGATATCAAACACAGACGAAATGCTTGCGGTCGGCAGAATTGTGCTCTGGTTCGAGAGCATGCTGCCGCCGACGACGCCGGTGTTGCGCCAAATCTTTGTGGTTCGACCGGACGACGGGCAGAAAGGCCCAAGGTCGGCATCGACATCGCACACGATCACATCTTGCAGGCCGTCGTTGTCGAGGTCGACAATACGCACGGCGTTGCCGAACTCAGAGGGGCTTCCTGCGATGGTGTAGGAAGTGAAGTTGGCGAAGCCATCCGCACCGTTGCCAGTGTTGATGAGAATCTTGTCTTGACCGTCATCGACGATCACGAGATCGAGGCGACCGTCGTTGTTGAGGTCGCCAACATCGAGGTTGTACGGCGCGCCTGCGACAGCTTGATCGGGGCCGTCGAACGAGTTTCCGAGGCCGTCTGCCTTGGAATACATCGTGGCAACATCCTGACCGCCGGTGAGCGTGTTGATGCGCACGACATCCAGCTTGCCGTCGTTGTTCAAGTCAGCGGCTGCAGCTGCGTTGCCGAACGCCGACGCAAGTTGCGCAGCGGTCATCTTTGTCGTGGTGGTATCCACGAAGTAGCCAGGATTGGCTGCGCCCAAGTTGTAGAGCAACTTGTTGTTGAAATCGAGTGAAGCGGTTTCGCCAGGGCTTTGCTGGCATTCGCCTGCGTCGCTCGTGTCGCCGTCCGCGTTGAGATCAATACAAATCGTGCCGCTGGTTTCCGGCGTGTCGTAGTCGGTGTAGAAGAGATCGACGAAACCGTCGCCGTTGAAATCACCAACAGCCAAATCACAGAAGCGGGGGTTCGCAACCGATCCGTTCATCGCGAAGAGTTGCGGAATGCGGTTGTCTTCGAAGCGGAAGCCGCGCCAGTTGCCACCAGCGTCGTCACCGAGGTTGCGGTAGACGCGGGGTTGGC
>JASGCF010000265.1 GCA_030054275.1 Limnohabitans sp.
GGTCTTGGCCGACATGCAGCCTCGACCGCTTTCCATCTCGTCGCTTTCAAGCTCCGTCGGGTGTGTCGGAGTCCTCGGCAGACACCCGATCGAAGTACGACACTTGATTTCGGCTTCCATTCCTCATGGTTCCCCTCAACTTGCTGCACTTCTCACGCGCCGTGAAGCGCGACGAAGAGCAGAAGCATGAGAGGCACTTTCTCGGCCACTTCCTATGGCGTGTCGTTCATCGCGCAGTTGGGAGTGCATCCCAACCGCCAGAGCAAGACTGAAGTGTGGTGTATCTCCTGTGTTCTTCAGATCCGCACACGCTTGATTCGCTGGGCTCTGTGCGGCGAGCCGAGCGAGTTGTTTCAGAGACTCATCAGCGCATGTGCGACATGGTCCGTCTGGGCCACCATGCGCGCACGCGCGTGGGAAGTCGGTCACGAACTCAGCTGCAACCCATGCTGTTGCCGCAATTGAGGCAGCGATAGCAGGTCCCATTGCGCACCGTGATCGAACCGCAAACATCGCATGCTGGCGCGTCGCCCATGAGCGATGCGTTCGAGGCATCGAGTGCATTCGCTGCGACGGTCGTCTTGGCGATCCGCTCGACCGAAGCGACTGCTTCGAGCGTTCGGCTGCCGGAGGAACCGAGTTCCGGACCGCCGTGCTGCACGGCTGTCTCGGTGAAGGTGCTCGTGACTGTCTCCGTCACGATCACCGAAGGCAGCGAGGAAGTGGTTGGAGCGTTGCTGGATGATGGAGTTGAGGATCGAGCCTGTGTCTCCGCGCGCGCAGCGTCGATGGCCGCTTCGCGGCGCATTGCCCACGCCGAAGCGGTGTTGCCAACGCTGGTGCTTCCACTGGTGCCGATTCCGTTGGCACATGATGCATCCTCCGTGTGTGACTTCTGGGTGAGTTCGGGAGCAGGCGTCGAACGACGCGGCGCGTTCAGTTCGCGGTAGCCGGAGATGAACTGCATTCCGAGCCATCGGAAGATGTAGTCGACAAGGCTCTTGGCGAACGGAATGTCTGCGTTCGTGGTCATGCCCATCGGTTCGAATCGCTGGTGAGCGAACTTGGTCACGAGGCTTTCCACTGGAACTCCGTACTGGAGCGCCACGGAAATCGCGGTACCAAGCGAATCCATCAGACCGCCGATCGTCGAGCCTTCCTTCGCCATGGTGATGAAGAGTTCACCAGGGCGACCGTCGTCGTACAAGCCAACGATGAGGTAGCCCTCGTGGCCTGCAACATTGAACTTGTGCGTAATCGACTCGCGAGTGTCCGCCAAGCGGCGGCGCATCGGTCGCTCAATGATCTTCTCGACGATGCGCTCGACAACGATTTCACGCACATCTTCGCGCATCGAGGTGACAGTCACTTCGCCTGCGAGTGCCTTGTCCGTCAGCGTTGCTGTGACCGCTTCGTTGATCAGTTCCGCTTGCTCTGCTGCCGTGGTCACAACTTCGCTTGCGTCGGTTTCGCTCGACTTGTCGTCTTCTTCGCTCTTGTCGCTCTTGGTTGACAGCGGCTGCGACAACTTGCAACCGTCGCGATACAGGGCGTTCGCCTTGAGGCCGAGTTCCCAACTGAGTCGATAGCAGGCGCCGATGTCTTCGACCGAAGCATCAGACGGAAGATTGATCGTCTTCGAGATTGCGCCTGTAATGAACGGCTGCGACGCAGCCATCATGCGGATGTGACCCTCAGGCTTGATGAATCGCGTGCTCAGTGGGCCGCAACGGTTCGCACAATCAAAGACGGGCAGGTGCTCATCCTTGAGATGCGGTGCGCCTTCGATCGTTTGCGTACCGCAAATCGTGCGATTGAGCACATCAATCTGCTTGCGGCTCAGGCCAAGGGCACGCAAGCCGTTGAACGACATGTCGTTCTTCGCAGCTGCTGCATCAACGCCGCAGTTTGCAAGCACAGTTTCCGGCATCGACCATGCGGAGAACGCGAAGGCCAACTCGAAGACGGTTGGAAGATTGTTCTCAACGGTGAGCAGTTGTTCGTGCGTGAATCCCTTTGCGAGCAGATAGTCGCGGAAGGTTTGCGCCTTTCCACCAACCGAGCCGTCCACAGCAGGCACAGGCACATCAAGGCTCAGGGTGCCCATGACATAGGTCACCATGTCATCCGCTTGCTCGGCTGTGTATCCGAGTGCGCGGATTGCTGGACGAAGCGACTGGTTGGCGATCTTGAAATAGCCGCCGCCAGCGAGCTTCTTGAATTTCACAAGCGCGAAATCTGGCTCAACACCGGTGGTGTCACAATCCATGAGCAAACCGATCGTGCCAGTTGGCGCGATGACTGTGGTTTGCGCATTGCGATATCCAAACTTCTCGCCGTACGCGAGTGCGTCATCCCAACATGCGACAGTGCGATCAAGAAGATCCGCAGCGTTCGAGAGATTGATGCGTCCTTGGGCGACAAGCGTGTGATCGATTGGCACTGGGCGAATGCGGAGATTTTCATACTCATCGCTCGCGCGTGAGACGCCCATCGCAGCGCGACGATGGTTGCGAACGACGCGCAGCATGTTGTCGCGGTTCTCTGCGTAACCAGCAAAGGCCCCGTGCTCTGCAGCGAGCAGCGCACTTTGCGCATACGAGCGACCGGTGAGCACCGAGGTGAGCATGCCGCACACAGCGCGACCTTCTTCGCTGTCGTAGGGGATGCCTGCTTGCATCAGCATGGCGCCGAGATTCGCGTAGCCAAGGCCAAGCGTGCGGTAGCGCCACGAGAGATCAGCAATTTCCTTCGACGGGAACGCAGCCATGAGCACCGAGATCTCAAGCACAATCGTCCAGAGGCCGATGGCGTGCTCGTAGCCCTCGATGTCGAAGCGCCGCGACTGCGCGTCATAGAACTTCATCAAGTTGATCGACGCGAGATTGCAGGCCGTGTTGTCAAGGAACATGTATTCCGAGCACGGGTTGCTCGCGTTGATGCGGCCACCAGCTGGGCAGGTGTGCCACGCGTTGATCGTGGTGTCGTATTGCACGCCTGGATCTGCGCAACGCCACGCTGCAAAGTTGATCTCGTCCCAGAGATCCTTTGCCTTCACAGTCTTCGCAGCCTTTCCGTCGGTGCGACGAAGCAGTTGCCACTCGGCATCTGCGTCGAGCGCATCGAAGAACGCGTCGGGAATGCGCACGGAGTTGTTTGAGTTTTGGCCGCTGACGGTGAAGTACGCTTCGCCGTTGAAGTCGTAATCGAGCTTCAGATTGAACTTCTTCGCGAGTTCCTTCTGATCGTCGCTCAGCACCTTCATGCCTTCGACAAGCGCTGCGACCTTGATCTCTTCGCGTGCCTTCCAGCGCACGAAATCAACCACATCAGGGTGGTCAAGGTCCAAGCACACCATCTTCGCAGCACGACGGGTTGTGCCACCCGACTTGATCGCGCCCGCAGCGCGGTCGCCGATCTTCAGGAAACTCATGAGGCCAGAGCTCTTGCCGCCACCTGAAAGTGGCTCGTTCTCGCCGCGGCACTGTGAGAAATTCGTGCCGGTACCCGAGCCGTACTTGAAGAGGCGCGCCTCGCGCGTCCAAAGATCCATGATGCCGCCCTCGCCAACGAGGTCATCCTTCACGGCTTGGATGAAGCATGCGTGGGGCTGTGGGTGGGTGTAAGCGTCGGCTGCCAACTTGGTCGCGCCAGTGCGGTGATCTGCGAGCCAGTGGCCCTGTGCTGGTCCTTGGATGCCGTACGCCCAGTTGAGCCCAGTGTTGAACCACTGCGGGCTGTTTGGAGCCGCCATCTGCGTCAGCAGCATGTACGCCAGTTCGTCGTAGAACGCCTCGGCATCGCGCTTCGTCGAGAAGTAGCCGAACTTCTCACCCCAGTGCGTCCAGCAGCCAGCAAGACGATGCACGACTTGACGCACAGAACGCTCTGGTCCGAGGACTGGCTTCCCAGCGTCATCGACCATCGGCGTACCGTCGGCTGCGATCTGTGGAACGCCCGCCTTGCGGAAATACTTGCTCACAACAATGTCGGTCGCAAGTTGACTCCACGACGACGGGATTTCCGCGTCCTTCATTTCGAAGACGGTGGATCCGTCAGAATTGCCAATGCGGCTTGAGCGCTTGGTCCATTCCACGGTGTCGTACACATTTTGGCCGGCTTTGGTGAAGCGTCGCGAGATCTTCATTGTCTGGTACTTCCTGCGCGATCAAACGGGCTGAGGGGGTGTCGGAGAAGAGAAGGTCGGAGAAGAGAAGGTCGGGGAAGAGAAGGTCGGGGAAGAGAAGGTCGGGGAAGAGAAGGTCGGGGCAGTCGGGTTCGCGACGCAGCACTGCGGGGCGATCTTGACTGTGGGTTTCTGTGCTTTGCGCGGGCTTCTGTGCTGCGCGTCGTTGATGCGTGTCGTTGATGCGTGTCGTTTATGCGTGTCGCGTTTATGCGTGTTGCACTTGTCGTTGTGTGGCGATCTGCGCTGCGTGCTGCGCGATTCCATCAACCATCGGGAGCGTGAGGCCAAGTTGATCTTGGTACTTGCCCTTCTTGTCTGCGTAACTGGTGGCGCACACGCGATCGGCTTTCAAGAAGACCATTTGCGCGATTCCTTCGTTCGCATAGATCTTCGCTGGAAGGGGCGTGGTGTTCGAGATCTCAATCGTCACCTTGCCGCGCCATTCCGGCTCAAGCGGCGTGACATTGACGATGATCCCGCAGCGCGCATAGGTCGACTTGCCGACGCAGATTGCAAGCACATCGCGGGGAACTTCGATGGTCTCTACGGTTTCTGCCAGCGCGAAAGAGTTCGGCGGGATCACAATGTGATCGCGACCTGTCTCTGCG
>JASGCF010000266.1 GCA_030054275.1 Limnohabitans sp.
GCGAAAGCCTGCGGACCTGCGCGAAGCGCAGCCCGCAGGCCAGTCGCGAGCGCTCCTACATCGCCGCGCCGTTTTCGGCTTCGAGATAGGTGTAACCCGCAAGGCCCGACTCGTAGTTGCGCACGAGCGCGTTCGACTCGGCGACCGACATGTGCTTGTCGCGCACCGCGCGCTCGCACTCATGGCGAATCGCTTGGCCGAGGCGATTCACATCGTACTGCACATACTGCAGCACTTCGCGCACGCTGTCGCCTTCGACGATCTCGTCGATCCACCAGTTGCCGTTGTCATCGAGACGAATGTGCGCGACGTGCGTGTCGCCGAAGAGATTGTGCAAGTCACCAAGCGTCTCTTGATACGCGCCGACAAGGAACGCGCCGAGGAAGTACTCGTCGCCGTCCTTGATGTCGTGCAACTCCACCCACTTCTTGACATCGTGATCGTCGACGAAGCGGTCGATCTTGCCGTCCGAGTCGCAGGTCATATCCGCGATCGTCGCCTTGCGCACCGGACGCTCGTCGAGCCGGTGAATCGGCATGATCGGGAACAGCTGGTTGATTGCCCAGATATCCGGCAACGACTGGAAAATCGACAAGTTGCAGAAGTAGGTATCGGTGGTGTTCGACTCGAGATCCTCGAGTTCTTCGGGCATGCTCGGCATGTCCTTCGCCTTGTCACGCACCTTCGCGCAAGTCGCCCAGAACATCCGCTCGGCAAGCGCGCGGTGCTCAAGACTCATGTAACCGACCGAGAAGAGGTTCATCGCCTCATCGCGCGACTGCAGCGCGTCGTGGTAGCACTCCAGTAGACGACGCTCCGTCACCGTGTTGTACGCCTCGAAGAGGTCGACGATCGGACGCGGCACTTCGCCGTGCTCATCCTTCGACACACTCTCAAGTGACGGCGGCACCGTGAATCGATCGAGACGATTCGCGCCGAGCACATCGAAGACGAGCACGCTCTGTTGCGCGACCATCGCGCGACCGGACTCGGTCACGATCGTCGGGTGCGGCACACCCTCTTCATCGCACACCGACATGATCTTGTAAACCACATTCGCCGCGTACTCTTGGAGCGTGTAGTTCGTCGAGAACTCGAAGTTGGTCTGGCTGCCGTCGTAGTCGATCCCGAGACCACCGCCGACATCGAGATAGCGCATGCCCGCGCCCATCTTCGCGAGTTCGGTGTAGATGCGCGCGAGTTCATTCACGCCAGTGCTCACCTGACGAATGTCGTGGATCTGCGAACCCATGTGGCAGTGCAACAGTTGGAGGCAATCCTCCATGCCGCGCGCACGCAGATACTCAAGCACATCGATCACTTCGGTGAGCGAGAGGCCGAACTTCGCCTTCACGCCCGACGAGTGACGCCAGCGCCCAGCGCCCGGCGTCGCGAGATTGACACGCACGCCGATCTTCGGGCGGATTTGGTACTTCTCGGCGTACTTCACGATGAGGCGAAGTTCGGCGAGGTTCTCGATGACCGGAATGATCGTGCGACCAAGCTTCGCAGCAAGCGTGACGAACTCGATGTAGCGGTCTTCCTTGAAGCCGTTACAGATGATGAGGCGCTCGGGCGAATCGCTCGTCAAGCCCATCACCGCAAGCAATTCCGGCTTCGAACCAACCTCAAGACCGAACCCGTACTGCGCACCGCACTCGCGGATGTCGTGCACCACGCGACGCTGCTGGTTCACCTTGATCGGATACACGGCGTTGTACTTGCCCTTGTAGCCGTTCTCCTTGATCGCAATATCGAATGCGTCGTGCAGGTCGCGCAAGCGGCGATGCAAGAGATCCGTGAAGTGGAGAAGCACCGGCGTACGCAAGCCGCGCTCGCGGAGCCCCTTCACCACATCAAACAAGTTGACCTCGCGGCCCGGCGTGCGCGTTGGGCGCACAAGCACCTGACCCGACTTCGAAATCTCGAAGAAGCCCTTGCCCCAACCGCGAAGGTTGTAGAGATCGGCGGCGTCATCGACCGTCCACGGGTCAATGCCAGCTTTCACGCGCGCTGTCGCAGAAGTTGGCGACGCGCTCGGTCCAGAGACCGCTTGGCCCGCAACTGCGTGCGTTGCGATTGCTGGGTGAGAAGTGCCGGTAGTCGGAAGCCCTGTGGCGGGAGGAAGAACCTGAGACATCGAAGTCCTGTGCATCCTTTCGCGCGCTTGCCCGCGAGGTGCTCGTTGAGTCGAAGCTTGTTGCGTCGAAGTACGAACGACCGCTCGGTCCAAAGCAGCAGTTTGATCGGTTGTTGCGATCGTCTGTCGAGGCCGGAGCAAAGCCCGCGGCCGGTGCGGATCCTGCCGGAGCGCCGCCGCTCGAAAAAGCGCGGCAGGCGGTGACAGAACCGACACTATAGGGCCTCGCCAGACAGTTCCCAAGACCATTCCTCAGAAATCAACACAGGAAATTGGTTTGGAAATCGTGCGGTTCCGGTCATACTCCTGAAGTCCGTTCCTTCGCTGTTGCAGTTGCGCGGCCGTCCAAACCTCGCAACTTCCCCGCAACATTTGCAACTCGCGTCCCCTTCCCTCGCACTGTCTCGGTGCGCGAACCTTTCTCGAGATCCAATCGAGTACCCCTCAGAGGTCTTCTCATGCTTCCATTTCACATGAAGGCGCCCATCGCAACCGCATCGTTGGCATCCGTTCTCGCACTCGGCTCGAGCGCGCACGCGTTCGGCCCATCTTGGGAAGGCGATCTGATCAACGATGCGAAAGGTTCGGCGAACACTGCGCAGCTTGTTTCAACCGGCTCAGCCGTCACAACCATCACTGGCACTCTGGGGAACTACCCACTCTTCGGCGGCGAAGCCGATGTGGTTGATATGTATCTCATCCGCCTGAGCAATCCTGGCGTCCTGAAGATCTCGACCGCAGGCGGCGCACTTGGCGGTTCCTCGACCTTCGATTCGCAACTCTTTCTCTTCCGTGCAGACGGCGTGATCGGTGACCTCAAGGCTCTCGCACTGCTTGCAAACAACGACGCGGGCGATGACACGGCCGGTGGTTTCATCGGACCAGCCGCAAACGACGGCAGCGGCTTCGTCGTTTCAAGCCCTGGCCTCTACTTCATCGCCATCACTGCCTTCGGTACCAATCCGTTCACTTCGGGCGGCGATCCTATTTGGGGTCCGCTTGGATCCGGCCAGATTGCCTTCGGACAAAATCGAGAACTCGCTGGCTGGGCGACTCCTGGCCAAGCGCAAGGCGGGAGTTACACCATTCGCGTCGATGGTTTCGAAGGCGTGCCATCGCCAGGTGCTGTGGCACTGTTTGCACTGGCCGGACTCAACCGTCGCCGTCGACGCTGATTTTGCGCACCGTTTCGCAGAGTGACGCTGCTTCACGCGTCATCGTTGCGTCGGCGCCCTTCTTCTCGCGAAGAATGCGCTCGGCTGCTGCGGCGTTTTCAAGCGCTGCCTCGAGCGCGCCTGTTCGAAGTTGCATACGCGCCAAGTTGTAGCGCGTCCGACCAACGCGCCAATCATCCGCTGGCACCATTTGAAGCAACGCGGCAAGTGCTTCCTCGTACTGCACGATGGCGGACGCAGCGTCATTTCGCGCCGCAGAGAGTGTTGCACGGCCATGTAGCAATCCAACGCGAATCACGCGCGCAGCCTGTGTGTCGGGAAACTTCGCGCTGCGCAACCATGCATCGTCAAGCACCGCCTGTGCATCTTCGAGACGATTCTGTGCTCGAAGCGCACTGGCCAATTGCCGAAGCGTCTCCACCGTGTCCACGTCATCGGGGCCTAGCGCCGCTTCGCGCAACGCAAGTGCGCGCCGATAGCACGCCTCAGCCCCAACGAAGTCGCGCAGATTGAAGCGAAGCCGCGCAAGTGCAAACTCCGTTTCTGCAAACTGTGCTGCCGACACCTCGCCGCGCTCCCACCCGTCTTCCTGAACCCGATGCGCCTCCTCGATCGCCGATTTGGCGCGTTCGGCGTCGTCGAATCCAAGATGAATCAAGCCAAGCGTGCGAAGGACGCCTGCGAGTTGATAGGGCTCATCGCCAAGCTCGGCAGTGACCTGCTGTTCAACAAGGCCAAGAAAGTCCTCGATCCCCATACTGCTCGATCCAGAACCCGTTTCTGGATTCGCGGACCCAAGCGCTTTCTGAAAGCTCGCAAGCGTTCGTTCGCTCCGCTCGCGCTCGCGCTCTGCGTTGCGGTAGGCCACGAACAAGGCAATCGCCGACACAAACACCGTCATCACCAGCAACGCTGCGAAAGATGCTGGAATCCAATGACGCCTGAGTGTCTTGCGAACGACATACGCCACACTGTCTTCGCGAGCAAGAATTGGGCGTCCATCCAAAAAGCGCGCAAGATCCTCAACCAACGCGTCGGCGGTGTCGTATCGTCGCGCTGGATCTGCAGCCAACAACCGCAGCGCAATCACCTCAAGATCTGGATCAACCGAACTCACCAAACTGCGGGGGCGCGGCGGACTCGACATCGTCTTCTGCGTGACCAGTTCCGCGATCGATTTCGCGCCAGAAAATGGCTTCTGTCCAACCAAGCACTCAAAGAGAACGACGCCGAGGGCATACAAGTCGCACCGCGAGTCGACGAGCGACGGATCGCCAGACAACTGCTCTGGCGCTGCGTACGCGAATGTGCCGAGAAACTCACCTGCTGCGGTGGTACCACCGTCGATATCTCCATGACGCGACGCATCGTCAAGTCGAGCAAGCCCAAAGTCGAGAATGCGCGGCGTGCCTTCGCGATCAACCAAGATGTTTCCGGGCTTGAGATCTCGGTGAATCACGCCGCGTCGAT
>JASGCF010000267.1 GCA_030054275.1 Limnohabitans sp.
TCGGTCGCTTCGATCTCAACGCCACGATCAACTTCGACACGAAGAATTTTGCACTTCAAACTCGCCTCGCTGGCGCAGACTTCACATCATTCCTCGAAAGCGCAAGCGCACCAAGAATCGAGGGGCGACAGGGGCAACAGGGGCAACCGGGTCCTTCAGCGGCGGATGGCACGATTGAGTGCGCTGCAACACTGCGCGGAGCGATCGGATCAACGCCAGAAGCGATTGCGACTCGAAGCGGAACTGGCAAACTTGCCATTTGGAACGCGCCGCTCGCAAATGCGCCGATTGCGTTGCGTGCACTGCAACTCACGCAACTCATGCTCCCGCTTGATGCGTCACTTGATCAAGCCAACGCAGTGTTTCGTATCGTCGGAGATGACGCGCAAATCGAAACCTGCGAACTCCGAAGCGGCATGTTGCGATTGGTTGGAAACGGCACTGTAGATCTACCAACCTTTGGCGTGGCGATGCGGTTCTTTCCGCGCGGAACAGTGCCGATTTTCAGCGATGTTGTTGGTGGCGTGATGAATCAACTCTTCGCGATCGATGTGCAGGGCACGCTTGGCGCACCGATGACGAAAGTCGTTCCCATTCCCGCTGTGCAGACCATGCCAACACCAACAGGCCCCAGTACAACTCCTGCGGGAGCGAACCCCGCGAGCGCGCCCTCCCCGCCCCCTGTTTCACCTCTCACGCCACCTGCAAACACACCACTCGCGGCTCCACCTTCTCGTTGAATCTCGCGCTCCGATCATTCAAAGTACTCGCTCACCTTGAGCGTTCAACACCATGTCGCAAGAACAACCGAACCAACCATCGCAACCGAAGCCGCAACAACCAGCGAATCTCGATCTTTCGCACATTGAAGCTGCAGTCGATCACTTCTTCAGTTCGACGGGTGTCACGCCATCCTTCGAAGCGCGTGAACTTGTTGCCGAGATGATGTTGTCGGGGCTCAAACTTGTGGCAGATGGAGCTGATCTTGGGCAGTTGAAACTTGTGCGAACTGCGCTCAAAGAAATGCGCCATGCGTATCGGATCTTCAATCCCTATCGCGGCATTCGCAAGATCTCGATCTTCGGAAGCGCGCGTACGCCGCCGACAGATCCAGACTACGCACTTGCGCGCGACTTCAGCCGCTTGATTTCGGAAGCGGGCATGATGGTGATCACAGGTGCTGGTGACGGCATCATGAAGGCAGGTCATGAAGGCCCAGATGTCGAGCGCTGCTTCGGCTTGCGTATTCGACTTCCCTTCGAAGCAGGCGCGAACTCTGTCATCGACGGTGATCCGAAGCTTGTCAACTTCCGCTACTTCTTCACGCGCAAACTTATGTTTATGGCGCATTCCGACGCAGTCGCCGTGTTTCCTGGCGGCTTCGGTACACAAGATGAGTTGTTCGAAGCGCTCACGCTTATTCAGACTGGCAAATCGAATTTGGTGCCTGTCGTGCTGCTCGAACACCAAGGCGGCGACTACTGGAAAGGATGGGAAGAAGGCTGCGTGCTGCCGCTGGCGCGCCGACGCCTCATCTCGCCCGAAGATCGCGCGCTCTATTCGGTGCATCACGATCCCGCTGCGGCGGTCGCCGAAATTGCGTCGTTCTACAAGCGATTCCACTCGATGCGATTTGTCGGCAAAGAACTGGTGCTGCGACTTTCCACGCCACTCACCGAGTCCGAACTGACCGAACTCGAGCGAGAATTCCGCAGCGATCTTTGCGCAGAAGGAACCTTCCGTATCACTGCGGCTCTTGAGGAAGAAGAGGAACACCGCGACCTCCCACGCATCGCGTTCCGATTCAATCGTCGTGCATGGAGTCGCTTGCGCGTCTTGATTGACTCGATCAACGGCGCTCCGAAGCGTCCACATGCATGATTCCACAGCGCACCGTTCTGACCGTGTCCCATGCGCTCGTTTGCTGCGTGTTGTTGTTCGATTGCTCTGTACTGTGACGATTGCATGGACATGCATGCATTGCGCGCCGAAGCAGCGCGCCACTGGAGTTGCAGCCGAGCAAACCTCGCGCGCAGAGGGTGCGCAGCAACAGCCGCTTGTTGCAGGAGTCGCACTGCTGCGCTGGTATGTCCTCAACGATCCGGATCGTGTGCGCGCAGCATTCGACGATGCAACACGCACTTCGCTTGCAACGCGCGAAGAAGCGGGATTAGCGACCGAGGGATTCACAGTGCTTCGCACGCGACGCGATGCACTTCCTTTGCTCTTGGAATCGCTCGGCGGATCAACGGTTGTTCGCAAACTGCAACTCGGTCAACCGGTGCTTCCTGTGAATCTCATCACGCTTGATCTTGGACGCGGCACCGTGGTTCTCGCGGAGGGACGACCAACGCTGGCAGAAGAAGGCTCACTGCGACTCTTCACGCGCGCATGGTGCTTTCCAACCGTCGACGGCGCACGAGCGCGCATCGAACTCGGCCTCGGCACCGTGGGCGTGCGTGCGACTTCACTCTCGCTCGACCCTTCTGATGTGCGCAAACCTGTGGACGACATCGCCAGCGCGCGCACGATTCTTGAACTCAAGCCCGATGAAGCGCTCGTACTTGCAGCAACGCCAATTGCGCCGCGACAAAGCGATCAAGACGACGGCCCTGTTGTGTCGATGCCGCAAACTCGCGCGTCGCTCCTTTGTAGCGAAACTCCGTTTCCGGACCGATCACTGGTGCTTGTGATCGTTCCATCGTTCGGAGATATGCTGCCAACGGGCATGAACGCTGCTCCCGCCCAATTCGAAAACGCATCACAAGAAAGCCCGTCACAAGAAAGCCCGTCACAAGAAACAACTCCCGACATCGCGCCGGAAACCACCAGTGAACACTGACATCGCGCGATGCGATGAAATTCGAAACCAACTTCGCTCCCCACATGCCCCAATCGCAGCAACAACTTCGCGAAGCCGTCGAGCATCGCCAGCGTCGGCGCCGCGCAGCGAGTGTGCTGCCGACGCTCCTCACGCTTGGTAACGCCATCTGCGGGTTCGCAGCGATTCATTACGCAGCGAAGCCGATCGCCGATACCTCGTTTGGCTGGTCGACCCTCACCGTCGCAGGTGCGCTGATCTTCCTTGGCATGTTCTTCGATGCGATCGACGGATCGGTCGCGCGCCTCACGCGCTCGACCTCCGACATCGGTGCGCAACTCGACAGCCTCGCCGATGTCATCACCTTTGGTGTGGCGCCCGCGTTCATGACGCTGCGCCTCGTGAGCCACTACTACGGTCCAGCAGAAGGCCTCGCGATCCTCGGTCCCGCCGACAACGCCTACGCGAAGTTTTTGTGGGCGATCGCTGCGTTCTACATGTGCTGCACCGCGCTACGCCTCGCGCGTTTCAACGCCGAAGTGCGCAGCGCGAAGGAAGAGGATCACCTCTATTTCCGCGGACTTCCGTCGCCTGGCGCGGGTGGCACGGTTGCGAGTTTGATCGTGCTCCACCAACACCTGCTGCACAAGCACGAAGGTATTGAAGAAGGGCTCACTTTCGCGCGCGTCGCGGCACTTGGCATTCCCGTCGTGACCGCGATTGCTGCGTTTGCGATGATTTCAAACATTCGCTACTCGCACTTCGCGAACAAAGTCTTGCGTTCGCGGCGTGGATTCCGCAGTTTGCTTCGCATCGTGGTGCCCGTTCTCATCGCGATTTGGTGGCCGACAGAAGCGCTCGCTGCCGGATTTGTGATTTATGCGCTCAGTGGGCCGTTCCTGATGTTCTTCCATCGCAGCAAATCTGCGACGGCGTGAAGGTTCCGATGTCGACGCAGCGCGATTGCTGCGTCCTCCATCGCTCGACACGCGAAGGTTCCCAACATGTCGACTGCTTCATTCACCCAAGTCCCCGACGCATCTGGCCGCTTTGGCAAGTTCGGCGGACGGTATGTGCCCGAGACGCTGCTTGCTGCGCTCGAAGAACTCGACGCGGCCTATCGCGCGGCACGCGCAGATGCGTCGTTTCACGCCGAACTCGATCGATTGCTGCGCGAATTCGTGGGGCGGCCGACGCAGTTGACGCCTGCGCCGCGCTTTACGCAGCATGCGGGTGGCGCGCGCATCTGGCTGAAGCGCGAGGATCTCGCACATACCGGCGCGCACAAGATCAACAACGCGCTTGGTCAAGCATTGCTCGCGAAGCGCATGGGAAAGACGCGCATCATCGCCGAGACCGGCGCTGGCCAGCACGGCGTTGCCACCGCCACCGCGTGCGCGCGCTTTGGCCTTGAGTGCTGCGTCTACATGGGCAGCGAAGATGTGCGGCGGCAGAAGTTGAATGTCTTCCGCATGCGCTTGATGGGCGCGAAGGTGATCGAGGTCGACTCGGGCTCGAAGACGCTGAAGGATGCGACCAACGAAGCGATGCGCGACTGGATGGGCTCGGTCGGGAAGACCCACTACATCATCGGCTCGGTGGTCGGACCACATCCGTTCCCGATGATGGTGCGCGATTTCCAAAGCGTGATCGGCCGCGAATGCCGCGCACAGGGCTTGGAGAAGTTGGGCCGCCTGCCCGATGCGGTTGTCGCGTGCGTTGGTGGCGGTTCAAATGCAGCGGGGATTTTCTATCCGTTTGTCGAAGACGCGTCGGTGCGCCTGATCGGCGTCGAAGCTGGCGGTCGCGGCGCGCGACCTGGCGACCACGCGGCGCCGCTCACGTGGGGCACACCTGGCGTTCTCCACGGCTCGATGAGTTACGTCTTGCAAGATGAGTTTGGGCAAACCGCCGAT
>JASGCF010000268.1:0-1843 GCA_030054275.1 Limnohabitans sp.
CGCTTGCCTCGGTGGATCTCCGGTATCCGGAACTTGATGCGTCCGGAAAGGCGCGGCTCGCGGAGGCGCGAAGCAAACTTCTTGGGCGCGACGGTTAAGTTGTGTGTGTAGGAACCCAAATCTCACATCGTGTGACGATGCGCGATCTTTACACGGGCACTTTCCCGTGTGAGATTTAGGTTCTTGACGCATGGAATGTGGGACCGGCCGAATTGCGCAGTGCGTGAGGCCGATGAGTCCCGCATGCACACGCTCTTCACTACGGTTTCTGGCCCCTCAATGCACCGATGTGTGTTGGCGATGACCGTCGCAAGTTTGTCATCTCTGTCGCTTGCGGGACAAGTTGCCAATGCGCCAAATGCATCTTCACAAAAGAGTATGGATGTCGCCGCCTTGCGCAATCAAGCGGAAGCGGGGGACAGCGAGGCGATGTTCAAGCTTGGCTTGATGCATGCCCGAGGGCGTGGCGTGAAGGAAAACGATGCAGAGGCGATGCGTTGGTATGAGCGCGCGGCCGAGGCTGGACACGCGGCTGCGATGACCAATTTGGCTGGACATCACGCACGAGGCGAAGGTACGCCCATTTCGGAAAGGCGTGCCGTGGAGTGGCTTGAGCGTGCAGCAAAGACTGGAAGCGCGCGAGCAAAGTGCGCACTCGCCGCACGCATGCTGCATGGCGCTGGTGTTGCGAAAGATGAAGTTCGATCCCATCAATTTGCACTGGAGGCAGCGGCAGCAGGCGACGCGGCGGCGATGCTTCTCGTTGCGCGCGGGTTCACGCTCGGACGCGGTGTGGAGCGCAATGAAACGCTCGCAGCGCAGTGGACGCATCGCGCAGCGAAGAGCGGTGACGCCCGCGCGATGGGGGCGTATGGCGCAATGCTCGCGGAAGGCCGCGGTGTAAGCCAAAACGCGAAGGAAGCCTTCTATTGGCATCGCGCAGGTGCTCTTGCTGGCGACCGGACGGCCATGGCGAATCTCGCTCTCGCCTATCTCGATGGAGAGGGAGTTTCTCTGAATCTCGAGGAGGGACAACGGTGGTTGCGCGCCGGGGCAGAAGCTGGCGACGCTCTCGCGATGGTTGCACTCGGTGATGTCTACGCAGGCAGAGTCCCCGAATGGTGTGATCGCGACACGAAGCGAACCCATGAAACGACTGCAACCGGCATTGCTCCATTTGTCATGGATCATGCCAGTGCTGTGGAGTGGTACACCCGTGCCGCAGAAATGGGGCATTCCGGCGCGCTGACCAGTTTGGCTGTGCACCACGCGGACGGACTCGGCGTGGAAATCGACGAAGCAAAAGCTGTGTCGCTTCTGCGTGTTGCCGCTGATGCCGGTGTTGCAGAGGCGATGCTGAATCTCTCTGGACTGCTTGCTGAAGGTCGAGGAACGCAAGCATCAACGGAAGAAGCGTACTACTGGGCGTTGAATGGCTCGCGGCTTCTTCAGGGCGATCTGCGACGAGGTGCACAGCGTTACGCTGCAACGGTTGGCGACATGCTTTCACCAACAGAACGCGATCTTGTCATCGCGCGATCCGACAGATTTGTGGACACCCATGAACTACGGCTCGCACAGGCAAGCGACGCGATGGTTGATCGCACAAAATCTCGTCGTGTGCAACTGCATCGGACTGTTCAGGCAGTGGCTGACGCCATGCGCGAGACGCCAGTGAACACGCAGTTTGCAACCGGTTCCCCGTCAGAGCCGTAACTCGGTTCGTACTCGTCGAGAGCATGAGTGAAGGAAGCATGAAATTTGGGAAGGCGGGGCGTCGACGCCTTCCTCAACTTCATGAGCTTCCTTCATGAGCTTCCTTCATGAACTTCCTTCATGAACT
>JASGCF010000268.1:1943-4727 GCA_030054275.1 Limnohabitans sp.
CTTCCTTCATGAACTTCCTTCATGAACTGCGGACGCGTGCTGTCCTGCGAACTCTGTGAGGATCACGGCACGCCAGCGCCAATTTTCGCAACATGACATGCGTTGCGCGCCAGCGAGATCATGCAGCGGCGCGATACGGGATCGATGCAGCGAGTGCGTCGTACGCGGCGGTTTTGTAGAGTTCTGTGAGGGATGGGTAGTTGAAGCAGGTCTCGATGAGGTGTTGGATTCCGTGACCGCTTGCAATCGCAAGTTGCCCAAAGTGCACCAACTCGGTCGCGTCTTCGCCGACCACGGAAACACCTAGTAAAGCCCCCGTTTTTCGATCGAAAACCGCTTTCAAGAGCCCTCGATCGTCGCCAAGCATGCGCCCACGAGCGTTGTCGCGATAGTGCGCGCGACCAACGACGATATCCCGTGCACCTGCGACGGCTTCCTCTTCGGTAAGTCCAACAGAACCAATCGCAGGAATCGTGTAGATCCCCATTGGTACCGTGTCTGCGAGTCGCGTGAGAAAGGGAATCCCAAACATATGGCAGGCTGCAATGCGGCCTTGCTCCATACTGGTCGACGCGAGCGCTGGAAATCCGATCACATCGCCGGCTGCGAAAATGGTTGCGCAGGCCGTTCGGTAATGGCTGTCAACCTTGATGTTTCCGCGCTCATCGGGCACCACGCCAACGGTCTCAAGACCAAGACCGCGCGAGTTTCCATTGCGGCCGAGCGACCAGAGCACGCAATCGGTGTCCATCGTTTCGCCGTCTACAAGCGTGGTGCGCGCTTGGCCATTCTGCAATCCTTCGACGGACGAGGTCGCACGACCGAACAGCAAGCGAATACCAACATCTTCCATGCCTTGCTTCAGGATCTCGCGGATCTCTTCGTCGAGAAATCGCATGAGCGTGCTGCGCGGCTCGATGAGGGTGACCGCGACGCCAAGTTCCGCAAAGATGCTTGCGTACTCGCTACCAATCACGCCAGCACCGACGATCGCAAGCGAACGCGGCATCGACTCGAGTTCAAGAATCCCATCCGCATCAACGATCGCAGGATGTGTGAAGTCAACACCCTTCGCTCGCGCGGGTGACGAACCGGTTGCGATGAGGATGTACTGCGTGTTGAGCAGTTCGCTTGAGCCGTCGGCGCGTGTCACGCGCACTGTGTTCGCATCAACCACTTCACCGCGGCCGCGGACGATCTCAACGCCGGCAGACTCAAGTCCGCCTTCGATGCGATCGTGCTCTTCCATTTGGACAAGCGTTCTGCGGGCCATAAATCGCTGCATGGAAAGCCCAACAGGAGCAACGGCGTCGTAGCCCGGAATCGGGCGACGGCGCATGGCGCTTGCGACCAACGCCGTTTCGCGGAGTGCTTTCGAAGCGACGGTGCCGGTGTTGACCATCGCGCCGCCGGGGCGCGGTGCGAGTTCGACGATGGCTGCGCGTCGGCCAAACTGTGCGGCAACAAGCGCAGCCTTCTCGCCAGCGGGGCCGGATCCAATACAGATGAGGTCATACGACGGCACGCTGTGGCCATCGGCAGGCTGTGACGGGGACTTCAGCCGAGCACCGGAAACCAGCTCGTTCGGGGGTGGTTTCCTCAGTCCATCGCGCTGTCGGGGCGACATCAACGCAAAAACAGCGCGGGCCATGCTGTGGGTGCCATCAGCACGGCCCGCGCGAGGATGCATCAAACGGTGTCTTAGCGACAGCAGCCTGTTTGCCACATGACAAACGACCACTGGTCGACCTCGTCTTCAATACGCTTGGCAAGCGGCTTGCCTTGTCCGTGGCCCGCGTCGCGGTCAACCCAAAGCATGATGGGCTTGGCGGCTACATCGTTCGCCGCACGCTCTTGAACACGCGCTACGAACTTCCGAGCGTGCAACGGGTGCACACGCGAATCATTCTCGCCTGCCGTCACAAGCAGTGCGGGGAATTGTGCGCCCGCCTTCACATTGTGGTACGGGGAGTATGCGTACAACCACTTGAATTCATCGGCGTTTTCGCTCGATCCGTACTCCGGCGTCCAGTAGCGCGCGATGAGAAAATCTTGGAATCGAATCATGTCAAGGAGTGGCACGCCAACAATCGCAGCAGTGAAGAGATCAGGGCGTTGCGTACTCGCCACACCTGTCAAGAGTCCGCCGTTCGATCCGCCTTCGATCGCAAGATGCGCTGGGCTTGTGTATTTCTCTGCGATGAGCCACTCTGCACACGCGTAGAAATCGTCATACACATTTTGCTTGTTTCCGCGCATTCCAGCACGATGCCAATCTTCGCCATACTCGCCACCGCCACGAAGATTGGCAACGACATAGACGCCACCGGCCTCAAGCCACGGCACAATCGACGGATTGAATGCGGGTGTGAGCGACACATTGAATCCTCCATATCCGTACAACAATGTTGGATTTGCGCCGCTTTGCGCCATGCCCTTCTTCCGCACAATGAACATTGGGACTTTCGTGCCATCCTTCGAAGTTGCGCGAACTTGCTCAACGGTGAACTTGGAGAGATCGCCGGGAACCTTTGTTTCGGCCCAAATGCGCATCACTGGATTGACGACATCGGTCGCGTAAATCGTTCGGGGTGCGTCGTAACTCGTGTATGTGACAAACGCTTCGGTGCGTCGGTGATCTGTAGAAACACTTGCAGTCCCAAGCCCAGGCAACGGAATCTCGCGCAGTACCTTTCCGTCGAACCCCATCACTTCAAAGCGTGAACACACATCCTTTGACCAACTCGTGACAAAGCAGTCTTTCGCAACCGCGACGCCTTCAAG
>JASGCF010000014.1:0-18433 GCA_030054275.1 Limnohabitans sp.
GCTCCGCACGCAAAGGGCGCGTTGTCTGGCGAGGGCGCTGACGAACTCTTCGGCGGATACGGCGCTCCGCTGGAGGCAACGCTCGCATGGATCGATGCAGATATTGAGCACACACCGGCGTCTGCAGCGTCGTTCTATCGCACTGCGTTTGGATGGTCACCGCGCGCGCTGATGCCCGAACTCTTCGATCCTGCTGTCGTTCGCGCTATGGAACACGACGGCACAGATCCGGTGCACGACATGTTGCACGCTGCGTTTACGATGGCTGGCGATCTCACAACCATCGATGCGCATTTAGAAGTGCAACGACGCGTCAATCTCGTGAATCTCCTCGAGCGATTGAATGTGTCGCTCATGCGCGGATCTGTCGAAGGGCGCGTGCCCTTCGCGGATCTTGAGGTCTTGCGGGCTGCGCACATGGCGGGCGCATCACATCTGGTCGCAGACGCGCCTTCCCATCACACTCGATCAACCTTGACCGCACAGCGCACGCTGGTGACGAAGCGCGTCCTTCGCGAAGCGTTTACAGATGTGCTTTCACCAGAGATTGTGGCGCGCCCGAAGGCAAGTTTCCCATTACCTTTTGAGCAGTGGATTGCTGATGCCAGTTCGTGGATCGATGGACCAAGTGCACGCGAAGTGTTCACTCCGGCTGCCCGCGCACTCATTCGTTCGCAAGCAGCACAACACTGGCGACTCGCATGGCCCGTTCTCAATCTTGCGCGGTGGCTCGATCGATTTTGAGAGACCGCTTCACCCGGTCTGCAACGACTGAGGACGAAGCGCAGCAAACGGATCACGCCGAGAAAGCAAGCGTAGCCCGTGCAACGCGACAAGCACCGTACTGCCTTCGTGGCACACCACGGCGAGTGAAAGGGGCACGAGTCCGGTGAGTGTGAGCGGGATGAGCGCAAGCACGACGCTCATCGAGAAAATCACATTCTGTCGAATCATCGTGCGCGTTGCACGCCCAAGATCGATCGCGAACGGAAGTCGCGAGAGATCATCAGACATCAACGCTACATCGGCTGCCTCGAGCGCCACATCCGTACCACCGTGACCCATGGCAATGCCCACGGTTGCTGCTGCGAGTGCCGGAGCATCATTTACGCCGTCGCCAACCATCGCCACTGCGCCGCCACGCGATTCGAGTGTGCGCGCGAGTTCTTTGATGTGCGCGATTTTGTCTTCCGGCATCAGTCCGGCTTCGACACGCGAAATCCCTGTTTCTTGTGCCACATGCGCAGCTGTAGCGCGGTTGTCACCAGTCAACATCACGATGTCACAGCCTTGTCCGCGTAACGCGCCAACCACCGCTTGCGCTTCATCGCGCGCTCGATCGCGAACACCGATCACGCCCAACGCGCGCGCACCCGAGACGACCGACATCGCCGTCATTGCTTCTTGTTCAAGCGTACGCGCCATCGCCTCGACTTCGCCGTTCGCGCGAAGTATCGGATGACCCGCGAAAAGTGACGCTCGTCCAACGCCAGCACGAACGCCATCGACGGTTGCTTCGACACCCTTGCCCTTCACTGCTGCCGCGTCGATCGGGGACGGAATGTTGATTCCGCGCTCGACTGCAGCGGTGACAACGGCTTTCGCGATCGGGTGACTCGACACACTTTCGACACTCGCTGCAACGCGAAGAAGTTCATGCTCGTCAACGCCGGGCAACACGCGAATCGCCGCAACTTCCGGCTTGCCACGCGTGATCGTGCCTGTTTTATCGACGGCAACTGCGCGCACAAGCCCAAGCGATTCAAGATGCGCGCCACCCTTGATCAGCACACCTCCGCGCGCGGCGCGCGCAAGCCCTGCAAGAACAGCGGCTGGTGTTGAAATCGCGAGCGCGCATGGCGATGCGCCAATGAGCATGCTCATCGCGCGAAGAAACGAGATGTCCCAATCACGCTTGAAGAGAAGCGGCGGAACGACCACCGCAAGAAGCGTCGCGACGATGACGCAAGGCACATAGACGCGCGTGAAGCGTTCTGCGGCGCGTTCGGCAAGCGATTTCGAGGCTTGCGCCTCGGCCACGAGTTTCACCATGCGTGCAACGAGGGTGTCGCCTGCGCGACGCGAAACCCGCACCACCAAGACACCGTCGCCATTCACCGACCCAGCGAAGACTTCGGAACCAACATCTTTGTCGACCGGCATACTTTCGCCGGTGAGTGGACTTTGATCGACACCCGAACGCCCCTCTTGCACAGTGCCATCGGCAGCGACGCGCTCACCAGGCCGAACCACGACAACATCACCGACCGTGATTTCTTCCACTGGTATCTCGCGCTCACGCCCGTCGGGAGCGCGAAGCCGAGCCGTTTTTGGCGCAAGACGCGCCAGTGCCGTGACCGCCGATCGCGCACGCGACAACGCCAAGTGTTCAAGCCCATGACCAAGCGAGAACAGAAAGAGGAGCAGCGCGCCTTCGAAGAACTCACCAACTGCGGCGGCGCCAATGGCCGCGATCACCATCAAAAAATCGATGTCAAGTCGGGCTTTCGCAAGTTGCCGAAGCCCATCGCGCGTCGCTTCCCATCCGCCCGCGGCGTAGGCGATCCCGTACGAGACATACGCGGCGGTGTGTGCAAAATCACTCTCACGGCGCGCAAGCAGGAAACCGCCGGCAAGTGCTGCACCAGCCAATGCTGGCCACACAAGTTCGCCGTAGGGGCCATGGAGTACACCAAGGCGCGAAGTTCCGTCGGCGTCCTGCGTGTGTTCATGCTGCGTGCCATCTGCATGTACATGCATCACGGCGTCATGCCCCCCGCAACTCGACCTCGACGCGCGGAAACTCCGCTCCGACCGTGGACGCGATGCCCTGCTCGAGCAACTCGTCACTCACAGCCGCCGGTGCCTGCACCGTGAGTGTGAACGAGCGGCCAGACGCACCAAGCCGTTGGGCATCGATGCGGCAGTGCATGCCGCGCAACGCCTCCGCAGCCAAGGCTTGCGCGCGACCTCTGTCTGCACCCGCCGGAATGCGCACTTTCACCACCGCAGCGCGTCGCGCATGCAGCCACCACAGCACAACCCAACCAGCGCCTGCGACGATGATTGCGGTCATGAACTGCGTGAGTCCGCACGCGAGACCGATCACGACCACGAGAATCGCACGCCCCGTGGTGTGCGGATTCCCGATCACCGTGCGGAAGCGGATAAGGCTACCGATTCCGAAAATCACGAACGCCATCGTTTGATCGATCACGACAAGCGAGGCAACGACTGCGCCGATGACACCCAAAATCACAAGCACTTTGCGCTCGTCCGACGCCTCCACCAAGTCACGCCGACGCGACGACCGCGGGTGGTACGCCAGAAGCGTGGCCAAGCCGGTCGAGAGCACAACCGCAAGCAGCATTTCCAGCCAGTTCGCCCAGTTGGCGAATTGATGCAACGCGTGCTGCAGGCGCTCTGCGGGCGTCTCCTTCAGCGAAGAACGCATGAAGTCCGACGCATCGGATGCCAGTGCGGACCGCTCGGTCAGAAGCGTCACACAAAGACCCAGCGGGGCAAGGAACAGCGCGCGACGCAAAAAGTGCCACATGTCTCGCCTGTCGGCGGTTTGCCCAAGTTTCCCGCAGAATTCCCGCGCTAGCGGCGACGGCGGGTGCCCATGACGCCGGGCACTGTGAGTTTCTGCTCTGACCCAGCGTTCTTCGCTGCCTGTTGCTCGACCACGCGGCGGAAGCCGTCGTTGACCTTCACCACAGAGTCGCGCACGCCCTTCACTTTTTCAGCGTCCAAACCCTGCAAGATGGCGCTCGCCATTGCATTCGCGGTGCTAAACGGCCCGAATCCAAGCACGCCCTTCTCGAGGTCGATCTGTACAGCGGTCGCACCAAAGTCGGACAGCATGCACAACGCGGCAAGTACTTCGGGGTGATCAAACCCCTTCCCTTCCTTCATCTTGATGCCCAGCAGGCGCCCTGCTGTCACGAAGATCGGCTCGTTCACATTCTTCATCCCACCGGCCTGTCGCGCGATGAGTTCCATGGTTTCTCGCGATTGGCGCAGGACTTTGTGCTCGGTTTCGTTCACCCGAATGACGCGGCGGAAGGCGTTGCACATGGCCGCCGCAAGCGCGAGGCCCGACTCGATGGCAGCAAAGCCGAAGGCGGTTTCCAGCCCAGCCGCGGCATCGGTTGGCACTTCCTCGGTCACATTGGCGTTCGCGCCGTCGGTCCAGAAATTCCGCACCCCAAGGTTCGAGCAGATTTCGAAGCCCGCCTGCACAATCGGATCTGTTTGCGGTTTGCCCTCCGAAAGCAGGGTCGCGACGACATTCGCGGCCACATGCGGGATTGAGCCGTCCGGCCCGAGTCGCTGCACGCAAAGGTTCACGAATGAGGCGAAGTCGTTCTTCGCCACATCGCGGATGAGGACATACTGACCGTTGATGCGAAGTGCGCTCATACTGCTGTGCCTTTGGATGAACCGCTGACAGATCCGCCGCATCAAGAACAGCGCACCGCGGCGCCGTCCTGCGACGGGTCGGCGATGGTAGCACCATCCACGCCCACGCCGGAGGCTGCTTCCCGTAGCATCGCGTCATGCCGAACGACGCCTCGCAACCGCTGGTCGGGATCATCATGGGCTCGCAGTCCGACTGGGAGACGATGCAGCACGCCTCCGCTGCGCTTGATTCACTCGGCGTGCCGTTCGAGGCCCGCGTCGTGTCGGCGCATCGCACGCCGGATCTGCTTTTCGAGTACGCCTCGACGGCCCGCGCACGCGGCCTCAAGGTCATCATCGCCGGTGCTGGCGGCGCTGCGCATTTGCCGGGCATGTGCGCGTCGAAGACCGATCTGCCTGTGCTTGGTGTACCAGTCGAGTCGAAGGCACTCCACGGAATGGACTCGCTGCTTTCGATCGTGCAGATGCCCGCTGGTATTCCCGTTGGCACACTCGCGATTGGCCGCGCGGGTGCCGTGAACGCTGCGATCTTCGCAGCGAGCGTGCTTTCTCATCTTGATGCAGGAATCGCCGCGCGCCTCGCCGCGTTCCGCGCGAAGCAGACGGCGGATGTCCTTGCGAACCCGATTCCTGGAATCACCGCGCCAGCTGCAGGAATGACCGCGCCAGCCGCAGGAAAACCCGCGTGAGCGTGCGCACGATCGGCATTCTCGGCGGCGGACAGCTCGGGCAAATGCTCGGGCTTGCCGCGCGTCCGCTGGATCTGGAATGCGTGTTTTTCGATCCAGCGCCCGATGCGCCCGCGCGCGTTGTTGGGCGTCATGTCTGCGCGGCGTGGAGTGACCTCGATGCACTCGCGCGATTCGCAGATTCGGTCGATGTGGTGACTTTTGAGTTTGAGAATGTGCCGACTGCAAGCGTGGCGGCTGTTGCCGCGCGGCGCGCTGTCCATCCGAGTCAACGCTCGCTCGAACTCACCTGTGATCGCATTCGAGAGAAAGAGTTTTTGCGCGACGCGGGTGTTCCGGTGCAGCCGTTTGCGGCGGTTTCAACGACCGCCGATCTTGATCTTGCGTTGGCGGCTGTCGGAACACACGGCGTCTTGAAAACGCGATCGCTTGGATACGACGGCAAAGGCCAGCGTGTTGTGCGAAGCGCCGCAGAACTCGAAGCCGCGTGGGATGCGCTTGGTCGAGCGCCGTCGATCTACGAAGCGTTTGTGCCGTTTGATCGCGAAGTGTCGGTCGTCGCGACGCGCGGCGCGGACGGCGCGTGCGCGGTGTATCCCGTCGTTGAGAATCTCCACACGCAGGGGATTCTCTTTCGCTCGATCGCGCCAGCGCCGATTTCGGATGCACTTGCGCGCGCGGCCGAGCAGTACGCACGACGCGTGCTCGAAGGCCTCGGCCATATCGGTACGCTCGCGCTTGAACTCTTCGTGGCGGATGGCACGATCATCGCGAATGAAATCGCGCCGCGTGTTCACAACTCTGGACACTGGACGATGCAGGGCGCGCGCACGAGTCAATTCGAGAATCACATTCGCGCTGTCGCTGGTTTGCCGCTCGGCGACGCGGGCGCGCCTGAACCCGCAGCGATGATCAATCTCATCGGCGGCCTTCCGCCACTTGGCGAAATTCTCGCAATTCCTGGCACAAGCGCGCAGTTCTACGGAAAGGCGCCGCGCCCGGGCCGCAAGGTTGGTCATGTGAATGTCGTCGCGCCAACCCGCGCGGTGCTTTCCGAACGCCTCGCAGACCTTGAACATCTTGCCCGCACACACAATCGACTCGCGTGAGCATCGCGATGAAAGTCACACCGTGAAAGTCACCATGTCGACAACACACAGCGCGTTTCGTGCGTCTCTTTCGATCTTCCTCTCGTTGTGCGCGATCGTGTGGCTCGCAGCGTGCGCCTCGACGGTCGATACCGCAGAAGGCGAGACGAAGTCCGAAACGCTCGCGGATGCGCCGTTCGTCGGAACGTGGACGAGCGAACTTGATGGCGCGACGGCGATCATCGAGCCGACTGGAATCTTCTCGATCGATGTGCCTGCGCGTGGCGAGAAGCCTGCGCGAAGTGCCGTCGGACGCTGGACCTTCAACGGCGAAATCGTCGTCTTTACGAATCTCTCGAACACGGCGTCCTGCGCTGATGTGCCTGGTTCGTACAAGGCCGAAGTCGTGCGTGATGTTGCGCGCTTCGAGTTGGTGCGTGATGAGTGCGCACCGCGTCAGGAACACATGGCGTGGCCATGGAAGCGCGCGAATGTCCATTGAGCGCTCGCGGCGAAGAAACACACGCGCCCCGCGGAGAACCGCGGGGCGCGTGTTTGTTCGTATCAAGTTTGTCGACTTCCCCGCGAAAGCGAGCAAGTTGCGAAGCAGGTTGCGAGCGCTCGTCTTCTTCGCGGTCTCCGCTGCGGCGGCGACCTTTGGCGCGGATCAGCCCGCCGCGATTCACTCGCGGCGAGGCGTACCAGAGCGAGCAAGTTGCGAAGCAGGTTGCGAGCGCTCAAATCACGTTGCGAGCGCTCAAATCACGTCGCGAGCGCTCCGCTTACGACGCTTCAGCCCGCGGATGCGCACCGTCGTAATCGGCGCGCATCTTGCCTTGCGCGAGGTGCGTGTACACCTGCGTTGACGAGAGCGACTGGTGGCCGAGCAACTCTTGCACGGCGCGCAGGTCCGCACCGTTGTTGAGAAGGTGCGTTGCGAAGCTGTGACGAATCGTGTGGGGGCTGATGTCCGGGTCGAGACCCACCTTCACGAGATACTTGGCGACCTTGCGGCGCACCGAGCGGCTCGAGAGGCGTGATCCGTGCTTGTTCACAAAGAGCGGCGCGTCGCCGGTCGAGGTCAGCCCGGCTGCCTTCATGTCAGCATCGAGCATGTCGAGATAGTGACGAAGGCTCTTCAATGCATGCGCGCCCAGCGGCACCAAGCGCTCGCGTCGACCCTTGCCACGAATCACGATGCACTCGTTCGACTCGTTCAGATCGCCGCGATTGATGGCAACCACTTCGCTCACGCGAATACCAGTCGAGTAGAGCGTCTCAAGAATCGCGCGGTCGCGCGCCCCAAGCAGATCGTTGTCATCGGGCGCAGAAAGCAGGCGCTCAACTTCATCGACCGTGATCGCCTTGGGCAGACGGCGAGCCTGCTTCGGCGTGCGGATGAGGGTCATTGGGTTCGTTGCCGTGAAGCCACGCTTCTCAAGCCACTTGTGGAAACTGCGCAGCGTTGCGATTTTGCGCGCCATCGTGGCTGGCGAATAGCTCTGCTCGGCGAGCTTCGCCAAGAAGCCGCGGATCTTCTCGACATCGCAGGCAAGAATGGTCGCGGTCGCAGAGGCAGGAAGCGGCTTCTTCGCCTGAGACGCCTCAAGCGCTGCGGCCTCTGCCTTCGGGTCCACTTTCACCTTGAGGTCATTCTCGAGATACTCGACGAACTGCCGCAAATCGAGCCCATAGCACCGCGAGGTGTACGGACTGAAAGCACGCTCGTCGATCAGGTACGACAGGAAGCGCTCGACGATGGGAAGGTTGTCGTTCATGGCTTTGCCTCGCTCTCAAAATCGGCCGCCCCGCAGATCTCCCGACGACCGGGGCTGGGGCTTCAAACTGCGTCCGACTGCTCTGACTGGTGTTGTGCTCTTCGGCTTGGAAACAGTCGGCCAAATGGTCGGACAAGTTTCCGAGATGGCTATCGGCCCGAACGGCCAAAGAGTTCAAGTGTTTTTCGCGGACCCTGACGATTTTCTCTCGGACCTGTTCGCGTGCTACGAGTCGTAAGCTCCTACAAAATTTGCGCTTACGACAGTTCACGCCCCCGCTTGTCTTGCGATCTCACTCCTCAACCTCATCCCTCAATCTCATTGCTCGATCACGCGCTCTGCGCTGCCGTTCGGTAGCGCCACGCCAAGTCGCGCGGCCTCCTGCTCGAGAAGGTCCCGAGTGAGGACATACGCCCCAAACCTGCTGAAGAGGTCGATCCGAACTTCGTAGGCCTTTGGGCCAAGCGCGCTATCCGGATTCGACCGTCCGAGAGCATAGCGCTCGAGTTCGAGCAGCGTCTCATTGTTTCGTCCATCGAAGATGCGAGAGGCTTGGGACACCTCAGCCCGCGCGCCCTCAGCGCCGCCAACCGACTCCTGCGTCGGCATGGTGAGTTCGTTGAGGTCAAGTGCGCGGCCGCCGGGCCCAGTGCCCGAAGAAATCACTTCGACAGCAGCCCCAAATCGCAACGGCTTGTATGGATCCCAATCGGTGATGGTGCCAAGCACCAACCCGTCCGCTTGCAGCGTCCGCATGAGCGCATACGCCTGCTGAAGATCACGAACGCTCGTCATTCCAAGCGAACGCATGGCCGCGAGCGTGCGGTTCAAAGGAAGACATCGAAGCCCGTCAACCTGCTCAATCTCCGAAACAAAGCGGTCTGCCACCGCCGTTCCGTCAACTTGTGACACGCCGGATTCGTTGGCAAACGGCACGACGGCCCATGCGCGCTCCGACTCGTAGGGAGCCTTCAGCACGATCGGTCGGTGCAGCGTCTGCGTGCAGGCGGTGAGCCCGACCGTTAAAGCGAACGCAGCGATTGCAACGAGACACGCGCGAAGTTCGCGCCCGCAGTGGAAGTGTGGCCAACGCGATTCCATATGGGGATATCGGCCGCAAGGCCCGTGCCAACGCAAAGTGCGTCAGGATTGCGCCTCAAATCCACCCCGAATGCGCGCAGGCGCCGTTCTCGCGCGTGGATTCCGGTGCGGTCGTTCGGGGGACGCTTCCCGTGCGCTGTGCGTTGAGTTCTTCCGTTGCGCCTTTACGGGGAAGTCGAGTTCGGCTCGTTTGCCTGCGCAAACTCGTCCCGACGCAGCAGTTCAGGAATCGAGCCGCTGGGGGTGCTTGATTGGCTGCGCGCCGTTGCCGCCGTTGCGGTTTGGGTTCCACCGTTGGCAGCCGACGATGAGGCTGCCGCCAACCGCGCTTCTTGGCGCTTCTTGGCAAGATTCGCAGCAAAATCTGCCGAACCGGTGCCGTTTCTGGCGCCTTCGACATCCACAGCCCAGATGTTCTCAAGGCCGCCGCGATTCGACACAAAGTACACCTTGCCGTCCGCACCCCACGCGGGCTGCATGTTGCGGAAACGGCTGTTGGTCAGGCCGCGACGACCGGTGCCATCGGCGTTCACAATCCAGATATCCGATTGCTCCGGCCACTCGGATGAACCGTCTGGATTCACGACGGTCGTGAAGACGATGCGCTTGCCGTCGGGCGACCAGTTTGGCTGCAGCACCGCTGCGTTCTTGGCGCTCACGACTTCCGTCGGGTTCATACCCTCACCCTTCACGATGTCGATGGTCCAAACCCCGTACAGGCGCGAACCTCGCTGCCGCGCGCGTTGAAAGAGCAGCGTGTCGGCTTCGTCGCTTGGCGACCAACGCGGTAGGAATCCCTCACAAACGAAGGTCCGGAGACCAGGAGCCGTGCTGTCCGTAATCCAGATTTCCCAAGTACCCGTGCGACCATTCTTTCGGCTGAAGGCGAGCCGCTTGCCATCTGGAGCCCAAGTTGGCTGCACTTCTTCGTCTGCGTCGAAAGTGATCTGCGTCGGCGAGCCACCGGTGATCGGCATCGTGTAGATGTCCCAGTTGCCGTTTCGATTGGACGCAAACGCGATTTTCGAGCCATCGGGTGCGAGCGCTGGCATGAGATCGTCGCTTGGGTCGGTGGTGAGTTGCGTCACCGTGCGGCCGTCCACCGACTTCCGGTAGATGTCGAAGGTCGGGCGATGCTGCGTAGAGGCAAACACCATAAATGATCCCGTTCTGTCGATATCTGGCGCGTAATCGCCGCCTTCTGCTGCGAAACTTACTTGCGAAATGTTGCCTCCGCCTTCGGTCAAGCCGTTGTCGTTGGCACTCCGAGAGTCGTTGCGCATGCTCACCAAAGACCCCGCGCGACGCCCGCCCTGACGGGTCGCGCTTGGCATGGTGAGTGGCGCGCTTGTGGCGACGCCAGCCGCGCCAGTCGCCTCCGACTGCTCTGTACTTGCGGGTGCAGGCCGCGTCGCAACGGGTGTCGCGGAGGCGCCGCTTGCGCTGCGCGAAGGCACGGCTGTCTCGGGTGCGTCATCGAAGACGCTTGACGCGATACGCGACACAGCGCCGCAGCCAGACATGCCCGATCCAAGCACAACAACAAGCACCACTGCGACCAGAGCGACCAACGCAGATCCGGTGCAGACGGCACAAGGTCGCTGTGTTGAGCATGCGCGAGGGCGAGCAGGATGTGGATTTGCGTGCATTCGGGGCTCCCGCGGCGATGGCCGCTGTCGGACCTATCGGTCGACGCGAGACCTCGGTTGAGTCGGACTATCCCGTTTGTGCAGACTTTGCGGCGAAGGCGCGTCGCGTCCCCCACCTTTCCATGCGAGTGCGCAACAACATCGCAGAGAACAATGCTTCTCTCGGCCGCAAGGCAGCGACTCTTGCGCGGGGCTCGGTACAATGTTCCCCCTTCGTTCCCCCTTCGCGATTGCGTAGCTCAGTCGGTAGAGCAGCGGCCTTTTAAGCCGTAGGTCCTGGGTTCAAGTCCCAGCGCAATCATGCACAGCGCCTGTGCGCTTTGTGGTGTCACTCTCGCGCAAGTCTCGACAACTGCGACCTCGTCGTGCTGTCGTGCATCTTCCGCAACTCCTCAGCGGCTTTTAGTGAAGCAACCATGATCGTCCTCCACGCAGTCTGGACCCGCGAACGGCTTCACCTTTGGGCAGAAGACACGACCTTGGCGGCAACGCCGGTTCTCGTCACTGCCGCTCACGCTGGGGAAACCGCGCCTTCGTCAACAATCTCGGCCGAGCACCTGCGACATCCATTCGCCTGCGACGCGAGCAAACTGCGCGCTGCGCTTGTCTCGTCGGGCATGTTTGCTGGCGACGACTTGGTCGCGGAAGTCGCGCCATTGCGACTCTCGCTTCCTGCGACAACCACAGAGTCTGGACTCCATCCGCTGCCGAGCGATCGCTGCGCGAGCTTTGTTGGCAGTGCAGAAGACGCGATCGCGCACTTGGCGCTGCTCGATGTTGACGCGTTGGCTGTGGAAACGCCTGCTGCGCTGCGTTTTCTGTTGGCACCACACGACGAGGAACGCCCGCTTGCAGACGATGTGCTTGCTGGACACGAACTGCGATTTTGGCGAGAAATTGCCGCGCTTGCTGCGGATTTGATTGCAGATCAGCGTCTTGTTCCATCGCTTATTCAAGAGAAGTCCGGCCGATTCCGCGCGATCTGGCAACCGTGGGTTGCTGACGGCGCACCGGCGCAGCGACTCGGCGCGTTGCTTGCATCGATTCCTGGCAGCGCGCGTTGCGTCGACGATGAATTCCGACATCAACCGTGGGCCATCATTGAAGCCGCGCTCCTTGGCTTTGTGGACACGGAAACGCGTCGCGTTCTCGAGGCCGAGAGTTTCGGCGATGCGATTGAAGATCGCGATCCTGCTGTCGATCCACATGTCGCATGGCTTAGTGGATTGCTTGGACGCAACGACACGGTGCAGGGTCTGCGCAATTCCGACACACACCTCATGCGCGGTGCGCGGCAGTGGTTGTCGAGCCTTGATGCCGCCAGCGAATCGCGCTTCGTGAAGTTGGCCTTCGAACTCGAAGAGCCGGACCCGACATCCTTTGACGCGAGCGATGAACTTGGCCGCGGTGCCTCGTGGACGATCTCGTTCAAACTCATCACGAACGACGATCCGCCAGTTGTGATCGACGCAGATCAAATCTGGGCGCAAGGCAAAGATGGTCTCAAAGGATTGCTCGCGCGCTTCGGCGGCGAGGGCGAGCCAGCGGGTGATGTCCTGCTTGCAGAGCTCGCGCGCGCTGCCCGCATTTGGCCGCGTGTCGAACGCGCACTTGAGGATTCTGCGCCAACGGGAATCTCGCTCTCGACCACCGAAGCCTACGCATTTCTGCGTGACTTCCGCCCCATTCTGCTTGAGTCTGGCTTTGTTGTGCTGTCACCAAGTTGGTGGGGACAGCCAGCAAGTCGCCTTGGCGCGCGTCTCCTCATCGATTCTGGACAAGGCCAGTTACCAACGGGTGGCGGCTCGGGCGCAGACGGCGAGGGAAGCCACCTCGGGCTGCACAGTTTGGTCAACTACTCGTGGCAAATCGCGCTTGGAGACCAAACGCTGTCGATTGAACAGTTCCAACGGCTCGCGGGTCAAGGCTCGCCGCTGTTGCGCGTGAACGGCCAGTGGGTGGAGATTCGCCCCGACGATCTCAATGGCGCGGTGCGTTTCTTGAAAGAGCATCCCGGCGGGCAGATGACCGTGATGCAGGCGATTCGCTTGGGCAACGGACTCGACGGACCTGAAACCGGGCTTCCAATTCTTGGTCTCGATGCACAGGGTTGGGTGAGTGAACTGCTCGGCTTCAAGGGCGATGAGCGATATGTGCATGTCGATCAACCCGAGCGATTCCAAGGCACGCTGCGTCCGTATCAGCAACAAGGGCTTTCGTGGCTTGCGTTCTTGGATCGCTTCGGACTCGGCGGATGCTTGGCTGACGACATGGGTCTTGGTAAGACCGTGCAACTCATCGCGCTGTTACAGCACGAGCGGCAGAAGGCACAAGGTCGCGTGGTTGGCCCAACGCTTCTGGTGTGCCCGATGTCGGTCGTCGGCAACTGGAATCGCGAATTGCATCGTTTCGCGCCCGAGTTGGTGGTGCATGTTCATCACGGACTCGAGCGTCCGCAGGGCGAGAAATTTGTCGAAACCGCGCTTGCTGCAGACATCGTGGTGACCACATACGCACTGGTTGTGCGCGACAAGGACAGCCTTGAGCGCGTGCATTGGCGACGCGTTGTGCTTGATGAAGCACAGCACATCAAGAATCCTCCGACCAAACAAACTGCGTCGATTCGCGCACTTCGGACGAGTCATCGCATCGCGCTCACCGGTACGCCTGTCGAAAATCGCCTGAGTGAACTGTGGTCGATTCTTGAGTTCTGCACGCCCGGCTATCTCGGCACGCAAGGAGATTTCCGCCGGCGCTTTGCAGCGCCAATCGAGCGTCACAAGGATCGTCGTCAGGCAGATCGTCTGAAGAATCTTGTGCGCCCGTTTGTCTTGCGTCGCTTGAAGACCGATCCCACGGTCATCAGCGATCTTCCACCGCTGGTTGAGTCGCGCCAGAATGTGCCGTTGACCGCAGAGCAAGCGCAGTTGTACGACTCAGTTGTGAACGACATGCTCAACCGTGTCGACAACGCCGATGGCATCAAGCGTCGCGGACTTGTGCTTTCTGCGTTGGTGAAGTTGAAGCAAGTCTGCAATCACCCAGCGCACTTCTTGCGACAGGGCGCGGACGACGATGACGCGGTGCCGCTGCCCAAGTTGTCTGCTGGCGAGAAACTCTCTGCACGATCGGGCAAAGCCATGCGACTCATGGAAATGCTCGAGGAAGTTGTTGCGACTGGCGATCGCGCGCTTGTATTCACGCAATATCGTCAGATGGGTCATCTCTTGGTTGCGATGATTCGCCAAGAACTCGACAGCGAAGCGCAATTCCTCCACGGCGGCACACCGCAGGCACGCCGCGAGCAACTCATCGAGCGCTTCCAATCAGGCGACCCAGCGTGCCCGATCTTTGTGCTGTCGCTGAAGGCAGGCGGCGTTGGCTTGAACCTCACAGCTGCGAACCATGTGTTCCACTTCGATCGTTGGTGGAACCCCGCTGTCGAAAATCAGGCAACGGACCGCGCGTTCCGCATCGGTCAGCATCGCACCGTGCATGTTCACAAGATGATTTCGGAAGGCACGCTTGAAGAGCGCATCGATCAAATGATCGAGCAGAAGACGGAACTCGCGCAGCAGATCATTGGTTCTGGTGAGTCATGGCTCACCGAACTTTCCACTGGACAACTGCGCGACCTGCTCACGCTTCGACGCGACACGCTTGAGGAGGATGCATGAGCGAGTCGCAGGGCACACCAGAATCCGTGCAGCCAGAGAAGTCAGACGCGCTCGCGCCAGTCGCACCCGCGTCGACAACGCCATTTGCGCGCAACAGTTCGTTCAATGCAGGCCCTGGCTTGCGCCCAATGCGCAGGCAAGAAGGCCCTCGGCGACTGAAGAACGGGATTCGACTGCGCCGCAAAGAGGGCATCGAACTTCTCGCGTGGCCAGCCGACGCATGGTCATCGCTTCTTCTTGAGGGTGTGGACGATGCTGCGCGCAACGAAGGCTTGGACTATGCACGCGCAGGCCAGACGGCCATTCTGCAAATCACTCCTGAAGGTATCGAGGCATCTGTGCAAGGTCGCGTTGCTCGACCATACACGGTGACGATCAAGCCCGAGCAACTGTCTGCGCTTGATTGGGACCGCGTGGTCGCCATCATGGCGCGCGAGGCCGTGTACTCCGCGAAATTGCTCGCGGGCGAAATGCCGCCCCTCGTCGAACAGCCTTTCGCGTCGATCGGCAAGCACCTTGTTCCGCACACGGCTTCATCGGTCGCGCGCGCCTGCACCTGCGGATTGCCGTTGCCCTGTAAGCACATCGCGTGTGTGTCCGCACTTGTGCTGGAGCGATTGGCTGGCGATCCATTGTTGGCATTCACGCTGCGCGGGCTCGACGGACAGCGGTTACTCGAACGATTGCAAGAAGCGCACTCAATCGCCACCCGCGGCATCGCTCGCGCACACTCGAATCCGCCCACCGTCGAGCAAGCACCTGAACCACTTCCTCTTGAGAAGTGCGTGGACAACTTCTGGCGGCCTGGTCGGCAGATCGATGAGATGCCGAGCGAAACCGAGCCGTTTGCGCCGCACGCGCTCTTGCGCCGACTGGGTCAATCGCCGTTACAAGGCAAATTCCCGTTGGTCGGTTTGCTTGCGTCGATTTATGACTCCATTGCAGAAGATGGCCGCAAGTTGCGCGACGGCGCACTGCAACGCGACGAATGATGATCTCGCGGCGTAAGTGACATAGGCTTCCTTTTACGGCTTCCTTTTACGGCTCCCTTTTACGGCTCCTCTTTACTTCGTCACTTCGTTACTTCGACAGCAACTCTGCGTAATCGTCCATCGATGCGCGCACGACCTGCCACGCGCGCGTGACGCTGTAGGTTGAGCGAATCGCCACGCGATTCTCTTCGCCAGGCATCGTCTTATACGACGCGAAGTAATGGACAAGCCGATCGATCAGCGCGCGGGGCAAGTCTTCAAGGTCACTCGCGCGCCCGTAGACCGGATCACTTGCAAGCACCGCAATGATCTTGTCGTCCGCTTCTCCACCGTCAACCATCTCGATACCGCCCACCACGCGCGCATCGAGAATCACCTCGTTGCGATTGATCGGGCGCTCTGTGAGGACGCAGATATCAAGTGGATCTCCGTCGCCTCGCGTGGAGGCAGGCGAAAGCGCAGCAACTCTGGAGCCGCAATAGGTACGCGGCACGAATCCGTACAGCGCCGGCGGAACAGAACTCGAACGCTGCGGCCGATCAACCCGTAAATAGCCAGAGCGCTTGTCGATTTCGTACTTCACGACATCGAACGGCGTGATCTCGATGAACGCATGAACAACATCGGGCGGATTTGGCCCGACTTCCAAGCCATGCCACGGGTGTGGTCGCGATGTTGAGTAGTGCATGCCATCTTTCATCATCAACCGCTCCAAGCCACGCCTCTGCGCGCAGCGACCGCTTCAACCACCAGCGCCGCTCGCAGGCTTCTTCGGAAGAGACTTCAGGAGTTCCTCGACAGCCTTTGCCAATTGCGCGTCGTAA
Organism: Limnohabitans sp.; assembly: GCA_030054275.1. Lineage (GTDB taxonomy): Bacteria > Planctomycetota > Phycisphaerae > Phycisphaerales > SM1A02 > QWPT01. Next base: position 16,224 of record JASGCF010000014.1, read on the forward strand.
CCACGCGATTCATCTTCTGGTGTTTGCGGCACCACGAAATCTGGCATGGCGCCGTGCTCTTCCATATCCGTGCCATCAAAGAGATACCAACCACGGAATGGCATGCGCACGGTGGTTCCATCGACCAAACTTTCCGAGCCTGTCGAAATCACGCCGCCTGCGGTCTGCTGACCAACAAGTGGTCCGCGACCGAGCGTCTTGAACGCATGCGAGGTGATTTCGGCATTGGAGAAACTCTTCTCGTTGCAGAGCATCGCCATAGGAAGCGTGTAACGCTGGATGAAGAGTCGATCCTGTGGATAGCTCGTCGTGCGCGAACGATCGCCTTCACGCGGAATCGCGTAGGCGTGTGGTCGCACATCGATCGAAGAAAGCAAACGATCTGCGGTAAATCCGCCACCGTTGTTACGCACATCGACGAGAAGCCCTTCACGCCCAGTCGCGGCCGCGTACAGATCGCGCTCGAAGCGATCAAGCGAGGCTTGGTCCATCGACTGAATGTGCAGATAGCCAATGCGCCCACCCGACAGTTCATCGACCTTGCGCGCATTCGCAAGCACTTCTGCGCGATATCGCAGCGCGCGTTCTTCCATCGATCCCATGGGAACAATCATGCATCCGAGTTCCGCTGGCTTCGCATCCGGTGTCGCGTTCGCGGCCTTCCGCGTGAAACTGACAAACACCTCTTGGCCAGTCTTTCCGGCCAGCATCGATTCAAGTGGTTTCGCTGGATCGACTGCTTCGAAATCAATCGCTGTGATCGTGTCGCCCACTTCAAGTTTCGGATTGGCCAGTGCCGCGGGCGAATCTGGCAGCACATCGGTCACCACGCGTCCACCTTCGCTGCGTGCGGTCGCTACGCCAAGGCGTCCCTGCGCACGGCGATTCGATGCGCTTCCTCCACCGCCGCCATTTCCATCTGGCGACCGAACACCAAGGTGCGACGCGTCAAGGTGGCCGATGAACATGTTGGCAATGAAATCAAACTCGTCTGCAGTTCGAGCGCGGGCAGCGAGTTCGCGATACTGCGCAGTGAGCGCGGGCCAATCAAGACCCTTCTCCTTCGGATCGACATAGAACTTTCCGCCCATGATGCGCGCAATCTCTTCAAGTTTTTGCGTGTTCCGCTTGGCAAGATCAACTTCACTCGTTGCTGTGATGTCGAAAGTCTTCGCCTCGCCAGTCAGCGAAACAGTCTGTGCGCCGCTTGGTCCCAATGCAACCACGCGATCACCTGCGAAATTGAGTGACACGATGGCTGCAGCAGGCGCGACTTTCTTGAGTTCGCTGCCATCCCACTTCACCGATTGAATCGCGCGGTCCTTTCCGTCGGCGCCGACAAACACCATGCGTTCGCCGGTGGGAAGGAACTCAAAGTTGACTTCGTCGCCAGGCATCGTGGTCACGCGCTTGACTCGTAGATACGCGTCTTCGAGTTCCAGACCTTCGAACGGATCCTTGCTTGGCTTCGAGTCTGCTGTGGCGGTTGTTGCTGTATCAGCGACTGACGGTGCAGCAGTTTCCGAAGGCTTCGCTGCGTCGGATGTTGGGGTCTCCGACTTTGCTGGTTCGGACTTTGCTGGTTCTGACTTTTCTGGTTCTGCTTTCCGTTCGAGCGGCTTGCGCTTCTTCTGTGCCTCTGCTGCGTCTTTGAAGTACTGCTCGAGGTCGCGTGCGGAGTAACCCTCAAGATCGCGATCAAGCATCACGACCCACACATCGAACTCTTCGTTGGTCCGCTCGCTCGTGAAGGCAAGCATGCGATTGTCCGCAGAAAATCGCGGGTTTCCATCGTTGTCTGGGTGTCGTGTGACATTCACCGCGGGCTTCGAGCCGTCGGCCGCGAGGATCCAAATGTCCTTGTTGAAGTCTTGGTCGTGCTCTGCAAGCGCGATGAGCGAGCCATCGGGCGAAAAGACAACTTCTGTTTCGTCGTCCCAACCTGGATGCATCACCGTGACTTCGCCCGTCGCGAGATCAAGTCGTGCGAGATCCGCCAAATCCCGCATGAAAAGTAGGGTTTTTCCATCCGGCGACGCGACTGGACGACGATCGTTGTGCGGACCTGCGACCAACGGCTTGACTTCGAAACGAACCGCGTCTGCCCACCGACCACTGTCGAACTTTGGATCTTTCTTCTCTTCTTTTTTCGCGTCGTCTTTCCTTGACTCGTCTTTCTTTGACTCGTCTTTCTTTGACTCGTCTTTCTT
>JASGCF010000014.1:18533-21584 GCA_030054275.1 Limnohabitans sp.
TTGACTCGTCTTTCTTTGACTCGTCTTTCTTTGACTCGTCTTTCTTCTCTTCTTGCTTCTTCTCCTCCTTCTTGTCATCTGGCGCGGGTGCCACAGGCGCCGCAGCGGGATTTACAGGCGCCGCAGCTTCAGTCTTCGTGACTTCCGCCTTCGTCACTTCTTCCTTTTTCGGCTTGCCGCGTTCGCGCGCTTCGCTGCGGGTTTCGACGACGGTCGCCGCGAACAGCGAATCACCCGAGCCCTCTGCGCCATCTTCCATATCGCTCGCGAAATACAGCGTGAGTCCGTCTGCAGCCCACGCCAAGTCGCGCTCGCGACCCTCGCCCTCGGTGACTCGACGAGTCGGGGACTTCTCCTCGGTGGCGCGTACAAAAACATCGCCATCTGCGATGTAGGCCATGGTTTTCCCATCAGGCGAAAGCGCAATTTCACTCGGTGCGCGGCCAACCTGCTTGAACTCCCGATCAATGAGGCCATCGTCCGCAGCTGTAAAGACCAACTTTTGCGGCGTCGCATCTGCGCTTGTCAAATCAAGTCGATAGAGATCGCCGAGCACTCCAAACACTGCAGATTTTCCGTCTGCTGCAACCGCGACGCTGTGCACATCCGTGCCGCTCAGATTGGTGAGTCGCTTGCCGCTGTCGGGAGCGTCACCAATTTTTGCGCGGAAGAGGTTGAGCGTCCCAGTGTCGCGATCGGAGATGTACACAAACTCGTCGGCGCTGATGAAGCGCGGAAGCCCGTCATTGCCGTCGTACTTCGTGAGCGGAGCGAACGATTTCGCGGCAACATCGAACATCCACACATTGCGATTGTCCGGCCCGTTGTAGCCGCGCCGCGACCAACCCGAACCACCGCGCTCGAAGAGCACGCGCGCGCCATCGGTCGACGCGTTCGCAGCGCCGCCAAACGCGTCGTGCAGGCGAACAGGCGTTCCGCCATCCACCGAAACGACATACGGACGCGACGACCGGAACAGGTCGCCCTCGATGGTTGTGTCGAGAAACGCCATTGGCTTTCCGTCAAGCATGCCCACCGAAGCCAGCGAAAATGGCGCGTCGAGTTCTGTGATCTGTCGGAGGTCACTGCCGTCCGCCGCCATCGACCACAGGTTCTTGATGCCTTCGCGGTCGCTCTCAAAGATGATGCGGGTGCCGTCCGGTGTGAATGCGCTGCGGGTCTCCGACGCAGGATTCGCGGTAAGCCGAGTGGCTGCGCCGCCAGTCGTCGCAGCGCGCCAGAGGTCGCCTCGCCATGTGAAGACCACCGTCGAGCCATCGGGCGACAGCGCTGGGTAGCGCGGGAGGTCGACTGTCGCGGCTGAAGCGGCTGTCGCAGCAACGGCGGCAATGATGGGCGTCATGAACGAAAGCGCTGTCAGTCGGTCTTGATGCATGGCGGAACTCCACGGTCGCGTGATCGGGCGACCAATTTCGAGGGGGCGCAGTTTACGCGGGCAGCCCCGCCGAGTTCGGCGGTGGAAAGCGGGGTGCGCCGCGCCCAAGGCGCGGCTGCAGGTGGGTTCTGTGCTGCGGGATCCGGAAAAATCGTGCGCTTCGTCGATCTTCGCCAAACTCACGCGGCTTCTCGGCCGATTGGTGCGTACAGGTAGCGGTCCGTTCAAGTGCTAGGAAGCATCTCGGGGCCCGTCTGAAATCCACGACGGAACTCCCGACTGCATGCACGGTGCTGAGCGGGCAATCGCGCCTCTTTCCACGAAGTCTCGGAGTGACGCCATGCATCCAAATCGACCAACCCGCAACGCACAGCAAGTTCGAACCCTCATTCAAAACATGGGCCGCTCGATCGATGAAGCTCGTTCGCGCAGGCTTGGCCCTGTGCAGAGTGCATCTGGTGGGGCATCTGGCGCGTCGACAGGTACACAGTCGAGCAGTCGCAACGATGACTCGCTTGATATGCGCATCGGTATGCCGACAGCGGAAGAGGGTGCGTCGCATCTTGGCAACTCGCAGCGAGCGATTGCACCCGTGGCGACAGCGCCAAGCAATACGAGCTCGACCTCAAGCTCGACCTCAAGTTCGCCCACAGGTTCAACCTCAAGTTCGACCAGTCGCGCCTCGGCCGTGCCGTCCCAAACTCCGCCCCCAGTTCGATCTGCGCACGAGATGTTCAGCGAATCGACACCCCGCTTGAAGGCGCGTCCGAAGCGCGCGAGTTGAGCCTTTCGGTCGTCCAACCGACGCAGGCCGTTTCATGCAGAGTATTCTGCGTGCATGACCGCGAACCCCGCAGACACGATTCGTCCCGAGAGCCTCACCTTCCTTCGTGAACTGCTCGACACGCCAAGCCCATCGGGCTTCGAGCGTGACGGACAACGCGTCTGGCTCTCCTACGCGCGCAAGTTTGCAGCGAAGACTTGGAACGACCCTTACAACAACTGCTTCGCGTCGTTTGGTCCTGAAGGCAGCGGCATCCCCACGCTTGCGATCTGCGGCCACGCAGACGAAATCGGACTGATGGTCAACCATTTCGATGAGAAGGGCTTCGTCTACTGCAAGGCGATTGGCGGCATCGATACCGGGTCGATCGTGGGCAAGCGCGTGCAGTTCCGCTCGACGATTCCGGGTGTGAAGAACCCCGTCATCGGACTCATCGGCGCCACCGCCATTCACCTCCAAGACAAGTCGGCCGAGGGCAAGGTGCGCAAGATGCACGAGCTCTTCATCGATATCGGCGCTACGAGTGGCGACGAAGCGAAGGCGCGCCTCGCGATCGGTGATGCAGGCGTTTTCCTCGATAGTTTCATGCACTTGAGTGACGATCTCGTGGTCGCACGCGCGCTTGACAACCGTATCGGCACATGGATTGCGGCAGAGGCGCTGCGCCTCGTCGCCGAACGCGCGAACGAACTCAAGGTGCGCGTGGTTGCCGTTTCGACGGTGCAAGAAGAAGTTGGTTTGCGCGGCGCACAGATGATTGCGCGCACGCTCGCGCCTTCAGTCGCGCTTGTAACCGATGTTGGTCACGCGACCGACAGCCCGGGCATCAGTCACGCGCAACACGGCCTCTTCAAACTCGCGGGCGGCCCGA
>JASGCF010000269.1:0-2329 GCA_030054275.1 Limnohabitans sp.
GCGAAAGCGGCCACATGAAGCAGAGCTTCATCAGGCCGCTCAGTCGCGAGCGCTCGTTTCTTTCGCGGTCGCGCCTGCGGGCGCTCAACACTGCATTACCACGCGAAGTGCGCGAACGCCTTGTTCGCATCCGCCATGCGGTGCGTATTTTCCTTCGTGGTCACAGCCTTGCCTTCGTTCTTGGCTGCATCCCACAGTTCCTTCGCGAGGCGAAGGTGCATCGGGCGGCCCTTCTCTTCACGCGCGGCTTCAATCAGCCAACGGAACGACAGCGACTGCTGACGACGCTTGTTCAATTGCATCGGGACTTGGTAGTTCGCACCACCAACGCGCTTCGAGCGCACTTCGACGGCTGGACGCACATTCTCAAGCGCCAAGTGGAAGAGTTCGATCGCGGAGCGCGGCATCGACTCTGCCTTTTCCTTGTCTGCTGCGCGTTCCTTCTCAAGGCGGGTTTGAATCGCTTCGAGCGCGCCGTACACACAGCGCTGGGCGGTGGCCTTCTCGCCACCGATCATGACGCAGTTGATGAACTTCGCGAGCACCTTGTCCTGAAAGCGGGGATCGGGCTTGAGCCACACATCATCGGGACGCTTGAAATGACGAGCCATGCTGAACACTCCTGTGGCTGACGATCGTGGCAAACTTTGCGAAGCGCCTTGATCACTCTTCACCGCGGATGGGAGATGGACATTCCCGTGCGTTCGGATCCGCGATTACTCAGCGTTCTAGAGCCACCTCTAGAACTATGTTTCTGAAATCCGTGAGACGCGCGTTGGCGCGCCCCGCGGGGAATGGCAATTTCCGTCGAACATTCCGTCGAACGACTGCGACTTCGAATTACTTCTTCTTCGCAGCAGCCGCGGCCTTCTTCTTGACGCCGTACTGCGAGCGACCCTTCTTGCGGCCGTCGACGCCGAGGCAGTCAAGAGCGCCGCGCACCACGTGGTAGCGCACACCAGGAAGGTCGCGCACACGGCCGCCACGCACGAGCACGATCGAGTGCTCTTGCAAGTTGTGGCCTTCACCACCGATGTATGCAGTGACTTCCTTCCCATTGGTCAAACGCACGCGGCATACCTTGCGAAGCGCAGAATTTGGCTTCTTCGGAGTGACGGTGCGAACCTGCAAGCACACGCCGCGGCGTTGCGGGCATGCGCCGAGGTCCTTGACCTTCGACTTCGAGGCTTGGACGACGCGGGGCTTACGGACGAGCTGATTGATCGTTGGCATGCGGTGACTCGTGAAAGTTGGATCGACAAGCGTAACGAGCGCCGTCGTGTGGCGCAAGGTGTTCCGCGAGTCTCATCAAGAACCACTGAAAAACACCGAAGAAGTTGGGCTAGCGATATTGGTCGATAACCGCGACTGCCAAGCGATCGCACCGTTCGTTCTCCGGATGCCCAACATGCCCCCGAACCCACTCGGGCTTGATGTGATGGAGCAGTCGCAAGCGATCGAGTTCCTGCCACAACTCGACATTCATCACGGGCCCCTCTTTCCGCCGCCAACCACGCTTCTTCCACCCATCAATCCACTCTGAGAGTCCCTTCACGAGATACTGCGAATCACTCACCAAGCGCACGCGACACGGCCGCTTCAGTTGCCGGAGCCCCTCAATCGCGCCAAGCAGTTCCATGCGATTGTTGGTGGTGGTGCGTTCACCGCCAGAACCCTCGCGCTCTTGGCCTTCGAAGCGCAAAACATAGGCCCAGCCTCCGGGACCTGGATTTCCCGAGCAAGCGCCATCGGTGAATAGTTCAACAAGCGGTCGTTCGTCCATAAGGCGTTGAAGGTAGCGAGTCTGCGTGCTCAAAAAGGTTGCACGACATCGCCGCGAGTTATCTGACTGAAACAACATCTTGTGCGCGAGTGAGTTGACAGAGCGCGCGGTTTCTTTAGACTTCTCGACTCGACTCACCGCGAGCGCCGAGCGCCCATGCCCTTCGCATGCATCCTCTGCGCAAGCCTAACTTCTTGCGAGACCGAACATGGTTCCTCCCTTTCGCTGCTCCCCTGGCCGTACCCGTCGTCGTCGTAATCACCAGGCGATCAAGGCCACACACACCACGCTCTGCCCGAATTGTGGCGCAGCGAAGCGTTCGCACACTGCATGCTCGTCGTGCGGCTATGTGCGTCCAGGCCTGCAAGTGAAGGTCAACAAGAGCGGCTCGTGAGCGGCTCGTGAGCGGCTCGTGAGCGGCTCGTGACCACATCGCGTCATCTCATCGAGAGGCATGATTCCGCGCCAAACTCAGCGGATGTTTGCACGCACATGCGTCGAAGTATGTTCGCTGTGCTTCATTTTCGGCACGAGTCCTGTCCCCGA
>JASGCF010000269.1:2429-4706 GCA_030054275.1 Limnohabitans sp.
CATGCGTCGAAGTATGTTCGCTGTGCTTCATTTTCGGCACGAGTCCTGTCCCCGATTCCTGTCCCCGAGTCCTGTCCCCGAGTCATTCGCTCGCTGCCGTACTCGCGCCCCTCGTACATCGTTGCATACATTGGTTGAATACACTGGTTGATTGCATTGGTTGATTGCATTGGTTGAATGCATTGATCGCGGCCCGCCGAGTGCGGGCTGACTTTTTCTGCGAGCACGACATCGCACAAGACTGCATGAGCGACGGCTGCATGGGACAACACCGCGCGGGATACAGCGACTCTCTCTCGCACCGCACGACTTCGTAAGGAAACCGTACAGTACGGACCTGCGGCATCGCCCGCCCAATCGCGTGGACTCACGCGACTGCGCATTTCTCGCACCCAAACGCGCCAACGATCAACGCTTCTGGCGCGTTCTTTGAAGGACCAAGACCCCATGCGTATCGGCGTCGATGTGATGGGAGGCGACAACGCTCCAGACGAAATCCTCAAGGGATCGTTCGCCGCTTTGGCCAAGTTGCCGCCTGAAGACACGCTTGTGCTCTTCGGTAAGGGCGACATCATTGAAGATGCCATCAAAGATCGAGGCGTCGCGAAGCACGGCTCGGGCGCGAAACTCGAAGTGGTGCATTGCAGCGAAGTTATCGAGATGGATGACGCACCGGTCGAGGCAGTGCGCTCGAAGCGAGACAGTTCCATTTCGCGCGCAGCCGAGTACGCAAGTGCAAAGCATCCGAATCGCTGTGACGCATGGATTTCCGCGGGAAACACAGGTGCGTGTGTCACGGCAAGTCAGATGTATATGCGGCGCCTGCCGAATGTCATTCGACCTGGCATCGCCGTCACGGTGCCTACTTTCGCTGGGCCAATCGTCCTCATCGATGTTGGCGCGAACATTGAACCGAAGCCTGTCCACTTGGCGCAGTACGGTGTCATGGGTGATGCGTACGCGCGAAGCATTTTGGGCATCAAATACCCTCGTGTTGCGCTGATGAATGTCGGCGGCGAAGAGCAAAAAGGCACTTCGGACATGAAGGTTGCGCGCGACCTCCTTCGCGGCGCCGACAATATGAACTTCATTGGATATGTCGAAGGCCGCGGCGTCTTCGACGGTGAAGCCGATGTCGTGATTACAGATGGCGTGGTGGGCAATGTGATGATCAAGTTGGCGGAAGGTCTTTCGAAAGGCCTCTTCCAAGCAATCGCGGCCCAAGTGCTCGAAACCGATCCAGAACTTGCTGTGCGTTTGGAGCCTGTTGTGAAGGCGATTTACGCGAAGCACGATTACCACGAGTATGGCGGCGCACCGCTACTTGGCGTCAACGGCATTTGCCTCATCTCGCACGGCTCAAGCGTGTCGCGCACCATGATGAACGCCATTCTTCGTTCGCGTCAATTCGTGCTCAGCGGCATCAACGACATCATCAATACTCGTCTCGAGACGATCCAAGAGCCCGCCGCATGAAACAAGCGATTCCAGCAGGTGCGTGCGGAGTTCGTATTCTCGGCACAGGCTCCATGGTTCCCGATCGTCGTTTGACCAACGACGACTTCTCGCGCATGCTCGACACGAGCGACGAGTGGATTACCCAACGCACTGGAATCAAAGAACGACGCGTGCTCGACTTGCGCACGCAAGGCTGCTCGACGCTTGCGCAAACAGCGCTTGAGCGTGCGATTGAAAACGCAGGAATCAAGGCCGAAGACCTTGATCTTGTGATCGTTGCAACCGTGACGATGGAGATGACATGTCCATCGGTTGCGTGCCGCATTGCTGGCGCTGTCGGCGCGAAAAATGCGGCTGCATTTGACTTGGTCGCCGCGTGCAGTGGTTTCGTCTACGCGCTCAACATGGCGGAAACCATGGTGCGTGCAGGTCGCGCGCGAACATGCGCCGTCATCGGCAGCGAGGCGATGAGTTCGATTCTTGATTACACAGATCGAACGGTGTCGATTCTCTTCGGCGATGCGGCAGGCTGCGCCATCATCCAGCGCGATGATGACCCATCCAAGGGTTGTATCTACCAACACATGGGCGCCGATGGCATCGGCGGACATGCGCTCTACATCCCAAAGCGCGAGATGGATGTTCCCGCGGATGACCGCAACAACCCCATTCGCTTGGGCTATCTGCGCATGAACGGGAAAGAAGTCTTCCGCTTCGCTGTGACGAAGTTCAAAGAGGTCATGGAAGACGCTTTCGCAAAGACCGGACTCACACCAGACGATGTGAGCCAAGTGATTTGCCATCAGTCCAACATCCGCA
>JASGCF010000015.1:0-18500 GCA_030054275.1 Limnohabitans sp.
GCGTGTATCGCGCTGCCACCAGTTGCAAGCATTGGATCAACCACAATCGCAGGGCCTTGCGCGATGTCTGCAGGCATCTTTGCGTAGTAGGTCACGGGTTTCGCGGTTTTCTCGTCGCGGTAAATGCCAATGTGGGCAACACGCGCTTCGGGAAAGAGCGCGAGAAGCCCGTCCATCATTGCCAAACCCGCGCGGAGAATTGGAACAATCGTCGTCGGCTCCGCCAGTTCCGTACCCACGGTGCGTGCAACAGGCGTCTCGACTGGCTTCTCGCGCACCGCGAGATAGCGACTCACTTCATAGGCCATCAGCCCTGCGATCTGATTGAGCAACACGCGAAATTGCTCGTGGCCCGTCGATTTCTCGCGCATGATCGTCAACTTGTGTTGGATCAGCGGGTGGTTGTACACAGCGACATTGGGATGTTGCGTACTGCGGGTCGGCATGATGGCAGAGTAACGCGAGCAGCACGATTTGGCGTCGCACTCACATCCGATCCGGCGCAACGATGCCGTAGAGCGAGAGACCGTCTGCAAGTACAGCGCGCGTCATAGCGCACAACCTCAAGCGCGCGAGACGCGTTGTTGCATCATCTGCCTTGAGTACAGGGCATGACTGATAGAACGCATTGAAGAGTTCCGCAAGCGTGCGGAGGTAGAGGCCCACGCGATTTGTTTCAAGGGTGCGTCCTACATCAAGCGCCATTTGCGCGTAACGCAAGAGATGGAGCGCAAGCGCCTTTTCTGCGGGCTCCGAGAGAGCGAACGGCGCGGCGACGATCGCTGCATGCGTCTCGCCCGACTTCGCAAGAATCGATGCGATGCGCGCGTGCGCGTATTGGAGATACGGCCCTGTATCGCCTTCGAAGGCAATCATGCGATCGAGATCGAACACATAGTCTTTGGTGAGATCTCCGGAAAGATCTGCATACTTCACCGCCGCAATTCCGACAGCCGCTCCGATCTTCGCAAGTTCCGACGAAGGCAAACCATGGGTTGGCGCATTCGGATCGGCCGCGCGTCGAGTGACTTCTGCAGTGCCGCGCTCGCACGCTTCATCGAGGAGATCCTTCAGCGTGAAATTCTCGCCAGACCGCGTTTTCAGCGGCTTTTTGTCTGGTCCAAGTACCGCACCGAAGCCAAGGTGTACGAGTGTCGACTCAGCACCATCGGAAGTTTTGTTCCAGCCGATCGTGCGCGCTGCATCGAACACATCACGGAAGTGATCGCGTTGGCGCGCATCGACGACATACACGACAAGACTGCCATCGAGTTCGTAGGTGCGGAATCGAACCGCTGCAAGGTCGGTCGTCGCGTAGAGGAATCCGCCGTCTGACTTCTGAATCAAGAGCGGTCGCTCGCGATCTGCAAACGGAACGACCATCGCGCCACGATCGCTCTTGGCAAGGCCAGACTTCGCGAATGCCTCAACAACACCGCCGAGCCGATCGCGGAAGAAACTCTCGCCACGATTGTTCTCTGGACCAACTTTCACATGCAGCGTGCGCGCCGCTTCATAGACCTGTTCCATCGTGACCTCGATGAGCCGCTCCCATCGTCGCACGATTTCCGTGTCACCCGACTGCAATCGAACAAGCGTCTTCTTTGCGTCTTCCATCGCAATCCGCGCGGGTTCGTACTGCACTTCGAACTCGGCAATTCGATGTGGTCCACAGTGAAACTCGTACGCAGCGTCCAGATCCGCTGTGGATGTTTCCCGCTGTGCGCCGCGATATGCGTGATTGAGGTCATCGAGCGTAAGCCGCGCGAAGTCGGCCTTCTCGCGCAGCAGTTTCGCAAGCGTCATCGCGATGGGCAAACCCCAGTCGCCAAGATGATTTTCGCGCCAAACCTTGCGACCGAGTCGCTCGAAGACGCGCGCGAGTGAGTCGCCGATGATGGTCGCGCGCAAATGGCCGACATGCATCTGCTTGGCGACATTCACGCCACAAAGATCCACCACAACCGCGTGCGGATCGGTCGGCGCCGGCACGCCAAGTGTCTCACTCATAGAGAGTTTGGTGAGCGCTCTTTCGATGCACGCGCGCGTGAGAGTGACATTGACGAAGCCTGGTCCGGCGACTTCGCATTTCTCTGCGATGTCAGCAAGATCCGCTGATTGCAGAATCTCTTCTGCAAGTGCGCGTGGATTTGTCCCGCGTTCTTTCGCGAGCGCCATTGCTGCGTTGACTTGGAAATCACCGAACTTCGCGTTTCCGCTCGGACGAATCTGAGGATCGACTTCTGTGCCGATGACCGCGCGAATTGCCGCGCGAAATCGCACATCGAGTTCGGTCGCAGGATCGCAGGCAGGGCGCGGAGTTGTGACAGGTTGAGTCATGGTCAGAATCGGCTTCGGTGGGCCGCGAATGGTATCGGAACGCATACAGGTCGCGCACGGACGATGTGCGGTGCGACTACCATCGCGACCCCTGAAGGAGTTCCGATGGCTGCAAAGAAGCGTGCAAAGACGGTCAAGGCTTCGCGAGCAACGCAGAAGAAGGTTTCGAAGCGCCGACCAGTGTCGAGTGGGACGAAGTCCGCGAAGCGCGCGTCGAAGACTCCAACGAAGGTCGCGCTTTCAGCGTCATCGCGGCGTATGCGCGAAGCATTTCTTCTCGAAGTGACATCCATTCCAACGGCAGCCGGCCGCGAAGAGCGGGTGATCGGCTTCATCGAAGGTTGGGTGGCATCGCGCGCGGATCGGCTGATTCTCTCGCGCGATCGCATTGGAAATCTCACCATCGCGCGCCACGATTTTCTTGAGGCATGTGCGCGAGGTGTGAAGCCACTCATGATCACAGCGCACCTCGATCACCCAGCCTTCGTGGTGACTGGTTTGCGCGTGGTTGGCAAGGGCAAAACAGCGGGTGTGGAACTCGATCTTGAGTTCCGCGGTGGCGTGAACGATCCGTACTTTGTGGGTTCCGCGCTCGAGGTGTTTGATCGCGCGGGAACTCACGCATGCGACGCGAAGATTCTTTCTCTCGACGCGAAGATCGATCCTGCCACCAAGCCATTCAAGACGGTTGTTGCGCGACTCGCGCGCGCAGCGGATGCCGCAATTGTGGTGACCGGATCAATCGCGCGTTGGAAATTCCCGAAGGCAGAGGTGAAGAATGGGCTTGCGCACACACACGCGTGTGACGACCTCGCAGCGCTTGCTGCAGCGCTTGTGGCATTTGACGAGATTTCGCGCAATGCGGCATGCGCGCATGTGGCGTTGCTCTTCACGCGAAGCGAAGAAATTGGATTCATTGGCGCGATCGGTGCCGCGCGCGAAGGCACAGTTCCAAAGGGCGCACGACTTCTTTGTCTCGAGAATTCCCGCAGTTTCCCGCAAGATTCGCCGATCGGCGCGGGGCCCATCGTGCGCGTTGGCGACCGACTGAGCGTCTTCACGCCAGAACTCACCAATCGCGTTGGCGAGCTCGCAGCGGCGCATGCGAAAGATAGTCCGCAATTCAAGTACCAACGCAAGCTCATGCCTGGTGGCGCGTGTGAAGCCACGGCATTCGCGAGTTTCGGGCTCACCTCAACCTGCGTCTGCCTGCCGCTTGGCAACTATCACAACATGCAAGATATCGACGGTGTTTCTGCCAAAAAAGTGAAAGCGCGGGTCGGGCGAGAGTTCATCTCGACCGACGACTTCCATTGGCTTGTGGAACTTCTCGAAGTGGTCGCACACAAGATGGATGACCCATCCGTTGGGCAATCACATCGCGCGTTGATGGATACGCTCTGGTCGCGGCACGCACGCGTTGTTGAAGCGAATGTGAGGGGCGCATGACCGCGTTTGCATCGATTCCAGAGATTCTCGCAGACCTTCGCGCGGGCAAAGCAATCGTCTTGGTTGACGATGAAAACCGAGAAAACGAAGGTGATTTCGTTGTCGCAGCCGAAGCGATGACTGTGGAGATGATTAATTTTCTGACGCGCGTTGGTGGCGGATACCTCTGCGTCGCGCTCGATGCGGAGACATGCGAGCGCCTCGATCTTGGACCACAGACGGGCGTCAACACGAGCGTGCGCGGAACAGCGTTTACGGTGACGGTCGACGGTCATCCGAAGCACGGTGTCGGTACGGGCATCAGTGCGCGCGATCGTGCGAAGTCGATTCAGTTGCTTGCGGAGCCGAGTTCGGTTCCGGAGGATTTCGTCCGACCCGGACACATCAATCCGCTGCGTGCGCGGCCGGGCGGCGTACTTGTGCGCACTGGTCAAACGGAAGGTTCCGTCGATCTTTGTCGCCTTGGGGGATTGCGACCTGCTGCTGCGATCATCGAGATTGTGCTTGAAAATGGCGAAATGGCGCGGGTTCCCGATCTTGAGAAAATCTGTGCGCAGCATGGGCTCAAGATGTGTTCTGTGGAGCAGATCATTGAGTTCCGACTCGCCCGCGAAGCCCTCGTCAAGCGCGTTGAGCCGTTGTGCGGTGCGCGCATTACGACGCCTGAAGGCGAATTCACGCTGTTTGCCTATGAGAGCGCCGTCGATCCGGTGCCGCACCTCGTGTTGTCGCACGGTGGTGTGGGTGTTCCAGACGCGCATGGCCGCGTTCTAGAAATCGACGACGCGATACTCGTCCGCATGCATCGGCGCGATCTTCTTGGCGACATTTTCGGCGTCGCCCGTGGAGAGGGTGCGAACGCAAGCGGAGATGATCTGCGCGCAGCAATGCGCGCCATTCAACGCGAGGGGCGTGGAGTGATTGTGTACTTGCGTCCTGAAGGAAGCGGCGAAGATTTCTTTGCGCGACTTCAGCAGATTCGTCGGCCGCAAGACGATGTGAACACACCTGATCTCACGCGTACGGAAGGCGTAGGCATTCGTGCGCAACCGATGGACAGCCGGGAGTTCGGTGTTGGCGGGCAAATTCTGCGAGATCTGGGGCTTTCACGCCTGCGCGTCCTGACCAATCACCCGCGCCCAGCAATGCCGGGCCTGCATGGATTCGGCCTCGAAATCGTGGAACAAGTGGCGCTGCGCGGCTGAGTCAAGACTCGCTCTTCGCCAGAGGTTTCACATCGATGGTCCACTCTTTTGGGTCGGGCGTTGGAATCTCAAGCAGCGCGCGATCCTCGTCCTTCACAGCACCATTCACGACAGGTCCTGTGATCCGAGCAATCGTGCGGTTTCCATTTTTCTCGCGAATGACGACGCCAGTCGGCGCAAGTGAAGTGCGGTCGTAGAAGAGTTCAAGCGCGAGAGTTTCTTTCGCCATCGGAGTTCCGTCCTTTGGCGTCAACTTCAGCCCAGCCACATTGCGCATCGATGCGAGCAGCGGGATATCGATGGGCACCTCGGTTTCGCACACATCGAATCGCGCCAGCACATCCGACTTGCGTTGACCAACCGGAAGCGGAATTGGCCCTTCGCCGATCGCTAAGGGATCGAACTTGTCTCCTGGCCGCGCGATTTGGCGTTTGGTAAACGACTTGTTCCGGAAGTCCTGCTCGCACAACCAACCGTCTGCGTAGATCCAATGGTCGCGCGAACGGTCCGAGCGCCCATCACCATCGATGAATTCGTCGAACAGAATCGAGAACCGCCGATTGCCATCTTTCCGATCGAGAACAACCCGTCCGAAGCGACGCTCAATTTGCTCGGTGAAGGCATCGAATTTCTCGAGACTGAGCGTGCCACTCAGTGTCTCAAGCGAAGTACCTGCCTTCTCGAGTTCATCAAGAAAGCGATTCACGCGCGAGGCTTCCGAATTTGGTGCCTTGACAGCCGTGGTTTCGGTTGTCGCAGCGGGAGGTGCCTGCTGCGGAACGACCGCCTCTTGTGCGTGCGCCGCCGTGAGAAGTGCGGCCATAAGTGCGGCTGAGGGTGCCAATGCGCGTGGAAGGGTGATCGGAATGAGTGGCATGCGAGTGTGATCGGGTCGGGGGTGCGGCGGTGCAGGCGCTGAGACGGTATCCGACCGTGGAGCATTCCGGCAGCGATCGGTGCTTCTGAGTTTGCGTTGGTTCGTTTCTACTCGAGCCAGAGCGTTGCGCTGCTACGCTCTGCGCGTGTCACAGCATTTCTTCCACCGCATTGTCACGCGCGCGATGGCCGCGCTGGCCGCATGCGCTGCTGCCCAAAGCAGCACCGCACAGTCGTTTGTGCCGGAGTCGGTGGCGCCGTCCGCAGCAGTCATGGAGGCGGCGCAAGCGGAGTATCTCACGCCTGATGAGCGTCGAGATTTTCGCGTGATGCACGGAATTTCGGACGACACAGACCTCGATACGCCTGCGCGTCGCGCTCGCGCTGCATCGGAGCGATTTGATTTCGGTGATCCATCGTTCAATGACCCGGCCACGCCGATGACGCTGCGGTTGACAGCGCTTCGCGAAAACGCAGCATTTCAAGCGATTCTCGACGCGACGACAGAAGAGTCAGACCTCCCTGCGCTTGCATTTCGTGCAGAGGCGCTGGCAATCCTTGGTCAACGCGAGGAGGCGCTTCGCCTCACTTCGAGTGAGAAGGCTGTTGCGGCGCTTGAAAACGCGCAAACCGTTGAAGATGCGCTCGCAGCGGTCGATCTTGCAGCACTGCGTATTCGGCTCGATGCGTCGCGTGCGTCAACCTATCGCACGCTGCTTGCAACGCTCGCGCGCGCGCGACAAGATCTTGATCGGCTCGACCCGCGCATTCGAGTTCGAGAAGCAGAACTTCTTGCAGAGCGTCACGCCATGCAAGACGCTGTTCGCGCCACGGGCGAAGCGCTTGGGTTGTCCCCACGATGTGCACGCGCGTGGCGGCTTGCTGGCGACCTCGCACTTGATCAATTCGACTTTGACGGCGCAGCTCGCGCTGTGCGAGCTCTTCGTCGCATCGCGCCCATGCATCCCTTGGCTGCCGTACTGGAAGCGCGGAGTGCGTTGATGCAAGACGATCCAACAACCGCGCTTCGTGTGATCGATGCAGCGCTTGCTTTTGGTAACAGCGCGCAGTGCGAGTTGCGCGCGTGGCGCGCCGCTGCGGAGGGTTCGCGCTACGACTTTGCCAAAATGCAGCAGGAATTCGCTCGATTTGACCTTCTTGCGCCAGGAAGTTCGTTGGCGTTGGTTGTCGCTGGGCGCCAGTTGGTGTTCGATCGCCAATACGCCGAGGCGCGTGCAACATTGGCTGCAGCAGCATCACGCGAGCCAGCGTGGGCGCTTCCGCGAGCAGAACTTGGTTTGCTTTCGATGCAAGATGGCAACGAAGAGCGTGCTGTCGCAGACTTGAAACAAGCTGTCGCCCTTGATCCACATGATGAGCGCACGGTCTTCACCTTGGCGCTTGCAGAACAATTGCTCGGTTGGCAGCGCATCGAGACCAAGTACTTCATCATTCGACATCCGGAAGGCGATGCAGCATTGGTTGCGGCGCTTTTGACGGAACCTCTTGATCGCATGCATGAAGAGGTCTGTGGGAAACTCGGTCACGAACCAGCTCAGAAAACGCTGCTCGATGTGATGCCTGATCACCGAAGTTTCGGGGTTCGAATCACGGGTTTGCCGCGTATTCACACGATCGCCGTTTGCACAGGGCCGACGATTGCCATCGAGATTCCGAAGGATGGACCGCAATCGAAGCACCTTGGCTTGTTCGATCCACTTGCTGTCTTGCGGCATGAGTACACACACACCGTCACGCTTTCGATGACGAAGAATCGCATTCCTCACTGGCTCACCGAGGCAGTCGCGGTGACACTTGAAGAGACGCCGCGCACCTATGACAACTGTCAGTTGCTTGCAGCTGCATGGCATCGCGGGGCACTTTTCAATCTCGACGAAATCAATTGGGCATTCGTGCGGCCGGAGCGGCCAACGGATCGCCCGCAGGCGTACGCACAGGGCCGTTGGATGGTTGAGTACGCAGAAGTGACCTTCGGCTGGGACGCGTTGCGAAAGTTGCTGTTCTCCTACGCGGACGGCGTTCGAGAAGATGACGCCATGCGAGGTGCATTCGGTGTGCCTCGCGATGCGTTTTACAAAGGCTTTCTCGCGTGGGCGGCGCGCGAAGTGCGCGCGTGGGGGCTCGATCCACAGCCGCCACTTCGAGATCTTCTGCGTGACATTGTGGAGAGTTCTCGCGGCACCGGTGCATCCGATGCGGCAGCGCGCTTCGATCAACTTGAGCGAGAACGGTTGGCCAAGGTTGCTGCGCGGCTGACAGAACCAGTCGGTGCGCCAGGCGCAGAACGACGAAAGCTCTCGCGCCTTGATTGGCCCTCGGAGCCCATGCCTGATGTGACGCTTGATGATGCAATGATCGAAGCGCTGCTGGCGCAGCATCCAAATCATCCTGATGTGATCGAGATCGCGCTTCGCCGAACGAAAGATGCTGGCGCTACCAATGCTCAGAGCGCGTCCACACTTGATGACGCGACCAGAGTGCTTCTTGAGCGCTACGCACAACTTCGACCGGTGGATCCGCTGCCACACCGCATGTGGGCCAAGCAATCGAAGAGTGTGTCGGCTGCAACCGAGTTCGCCAACGGAGCAACGAACGCGCTTGAGCATTTGCGCGCACTTGATTTGGTTGCGGAGAAAGACAACGCCTTCGCCATCGCGTTGGCGCGAGAGCGGCGCGCTGCGGGTGACCGACGCGAGGCGAGCGCGTACGCAGAGCGAGCCGTGCGCATGAATCCGTTTGATGCCACTGTCCGCGAACTGGCTGCAGCGATTGCAGTCGAGGGCGGCCGACTCGATCGAGCCGAGCGTCACATCCAAGCGTTGGTCGTGCTTGAGCCAGACCGAGCGTTACATCGCAGCCGTTTAGAGAAGATTCGTGAACTGCGGGCGAAGTCCGAGAGAACAGTGGAAACGAGCCCGTAAGAGGGTTGAGAAGAGCGCATCGCGGAGTCGGATCGGCCGCCGACGGAGTTGAGAATTGTTCCAAAGCGGTTCCGTCGCCCCGCGAACTGTTTGGAAATCCGAGATCTTGGGCTACTCTCGATGCCGGAACCTGCCATGCGGGTTGTTGTTCACTGCGTTGCGGGTGTTCCGAACGCGAAGAGTTGCTCAGACAAATCAGTCAAATGCATACTTCGCGATTCTCTCCTCGCGATTCTCTCTTGAACGGGTTGGCTTTCGAATCACTGAATCCTGCGAGTATTCCAACATGCACACCGCCACACGCTCGATCACATCGATTCGTCATGTCTCGCTCGTACTCGCGACGGCGTTTCTATCGCCAGTCGTATTCGCCGATGAGGTGGTGTTCAACTGCGCATTGATTCCCGCGACAAGTACGCTCACACAAACGACAGACCTCACCGCGCCGTTCAACGGCACACTCATTGGCGATTATGACGCTGTGAATAATCCGACGGGTACACGAACCTTGCCTGGCGTCTTCGGCGGATCGGGCAACAACGCTATCCCGTACACGGCAAGTTTCGCAGTTGCTGGTGACATTGTGTCGCGTCCTACGGGTGCACTGGTGCTCGGTGTGGATAGTGAAGGTCTTCAGATTCGCGTGTCTCAACTGGCCGTGGACCTCTTGGGTGCTGTTCCTGCAACGCTTGGCGCGACGGTCAACATCAACTACCAAACATTCCGCACGGTGCAGCCGAGTTCGCTGTACCCAGGCGGCGTCACAGTGCCTGTTCCGGTTGGGAACGCGAACATCACGCAATTCACTGCAACGCAAACGGGAAAGCCAGTGTTTGGCGTGTTGGTTCCGCAGAAAGATGGGTCGTTTCAATTCAATGTTGCAGTGCCCGTCGTGTACACGATCGTGGCCACAGCGCTTGGTCAACCTGTTGGCGACGGGGCACCGACGCCAGGCGTGCTTCCGCTGACAGGCCGCTTGGTCGAGGGTACGAATGCCGTGACACTGACGCTCGATGTGACGAACTCGGAATCGACGACACAACCGGTCGAAGCAGATCCGTTTACGAATATCGCGCTTGATCTGCCAACAGTTTTCCCGACAGGTGGTATCGCGCACTTGCTGTTGTCGGGCGATGTGACTTCGCTGACGGTCGCGACAACCCTGAACGCATCGCTTGATGTTGCGGGAACTCGCCAACCGCGGCTTGGTGATTTGAACGGGGATTTCATCGTGAACGCAGCGGATCTGTCCCTGCTTCTTGCGAATTGGGGCGGAACAGGCGTTGGTGATATCGACGGCGACGGTATTGTCTCGGCCACCGACTTGTCGCTCATGCTCGCAAACTGGGGTTGAGCGACGGCCGCAACAGCATTTCGGGAGGATGCGGTATGCGAAAGCCCGTTCAACAGTTCGCTCAACGCGCATGCATGTCTGCGCAAATTCAGGCGCGATGCATCGCGTGCGTGGTTGTGGGCATGATCGGTGTTGGAAGAGCGGTCGAACCCGTGCACGCTGGCGAAGTTGAACTTGCGTTCAATGCGCCAAAAACTTTTTACTTCCCTGAGCCGTTTTTCCCAACGATGTTTCGCACGCGCGATCTTGATCAAGATGGCTTCGTGGATGTTGTCGTTGCGGGCCGCGATCCGGACGATCGGCTGATCACGCTCAAAGGTGTTGGCGATGGATCGTTCGTGCCTTTGCAAACCATGTTGGCCGAAGGGTTCACGGATTGGCTTGAACTTGCTGACCTTGATGGCGATGGTCGCGACGACATTGTGTCTGCGTGGCGCGGCGATGACGCGCGCGTCGTCGCATATCGCGGGTTACCCAGCGGACAGTTCGCGGCGCCAACGGTGCTTGCGAGTGTAGAAACGGGAACGATGCGCGATCCGCAAGGAGTGACAGTCGGCGACTTCGACGGCGACGGCGATCTCGATATCGCGATTGCGTCGTACATCGGACACTCTGTCGAAGTATTCTCGAATGAGCGACCGGCTGGACAAGTTGCACTGGCGTTTGAACGGACATCGCGTGTGCGAATGTCGCAGTTCTTCGGTGGATACGGCTTTCCGCGTGTGTTGACCTCGGGCGACCTCGATGGTGATGGCGACATAGATCTTGTTGCGAATGAACTCGGCGGAAGCCGCGTTGCCGTGATTCGCAATGAGGGTGGACGATTTGTGCGCGCGGTTGAGTATCGCGCGCCGCTCATCGGAACCGAGCGCCCAGGAATCACCGCAGTCGAACTCTTGGATATCGACAGCGACGGTGATCTCGACGCGTATGCGCCTTCGCTCGTACTTGATACGACACAGAAAATCGTGTGGTTTCGGAACGACGGGACGGGCCGCTTTGATGCGCGCATTCCAGGCGATTCCACGCTTGTCGGCTACATCTTCGCAGCGAAACTCGCAGACCTTGATTCGGACGGCGACTTGGATTCCATCGCAGGATCTGCGCTGCCTGGCGCGATCACGGTGAGTCGACGCACCGCGGATGGATCCTTTGATTTTGTTGTTGATCGTGTGTTCGAGCTTGGTTCGCTCATTCGCCATGTTGATGCTGTTGACTATGACAACGACTGCGATCTCGACATCATGGTGGTGGATGGTCCGGGTCGATTTCTCCAAACGCGTCGCAACATCACGCCACAAGAAAATCCGCCGTGCGGAGGCGTTGCTGCATCGCGCGCAACGGGTTCTCGCGATGAACTGTCGGTTGATGACGATGGAAGGAAATCTCGGGGCGAAGTTCGTTTTCCACTTGCACGACTTGATCGAAACGACGACGGCAGTTTCGATGCATCCGATATTGCTGTGTGGCTCGCTGGAATCTCCATGCGAGTCGAGCCCTTTGGCGCAACTCCAGCATCATCGCGAACTCAAGTGGGTACTCCAACCGACTCGAAGCGTCAGGCTGGAGGCACGCCATGAGTTTCACCATGAGTTACATCATGAGTTTCACCATGAGTTCCGCGATGCGACTCATCCCAAAAATCACTGGCGCTCTCGCATGCGCAACCGTTGGATGTGTGCAAATCTCTGCATTCGCGCAGTGTCCAACACCGGGCGATTGCCGCGCGGTTCATGCGACGCCAGGCTGTGAGCAGCCGGAATGCTGTCAACTTGTGTGCGAGTTTGACATGCTGTGTTGCACCGATAGTTGGAACGAAACCTGCGTGAAAGCGGCGTTCGAATTCTGCGAGGGTATCAGTTGTCCTTCTGCGGGTGCATGCACCGCTGCGCATCCAACATCCGGTTGCGACGACTACGAATGCTGCGAGCAAGTGGTCGCGTTTGATTCATGGTGCACCTACGCGGGATGGGACCAGATCTGCGCGCTTGAAGCTGTCGAGTTGTGCGGCGTGACGCCCTGCACGATCAACACAACGGGCGCGATCGATGAGAACGAACCGTGCTATCGCCGCTTGAATGACGGCTGGGGTGTTGGGCAGACCGCAGCGCGCATCGCGGTCACCTGCGGCACACTCATGAAGGGAAAGATTGCTGGCGGCGGCCCGCGCGATTTGGATTGGTTTGCGGTCGATGGCGCAACGCGCAAGCGCTATCGCGTGACGGTCGACGCCGAGTTCCCCGCGGAATTGCAATACATGCTTGGCACGGAGGAAGGCCCGAACACTGTGAAATGGCTTCTCGGTGGGCCGATTTGCGATGGCCCGGTGTCAGTCATCTTTCTCACCGAACTTGGAACCTCCACGATCATCTTGGGTGCTGGGAGCGATGAGCGCGAGTACCGCAGCGCGATCGACTGCGACGAAATCAATCCGGAGAATCCGCCCGGACCAGACGACCCGCCGCGCGTGACGCTTCTCGGACTGCGGTGGAAGACTCGATTCGAATGTCTCGCGCTTGCAGATGTCGATGGTGACGGTGCCGTCGGAGCTGCGGATCTTTCGCTCTTGCTCGCAAACTGGGGTGATGTGGACCCTGGGCTTCCGTTTGATCCATTCGCGCCCGACGCGGATCTCGATGGCGACGGCGCTGTTGGCGCAGCCGACCTCTCGCTCCTCCTCGCGGGTTGGTGAAAAAGTCAGACTGGGGTGACGGAGCCGCGTCCCTCGGGCATCCTGCGCGCTTTCGAAGAGAAGGCAAAGCGGGCGTTCATTTCACCAACGGGCGTATGAGCAAGTTTCCGGATTCCAACATCCACACACCTTCTGATTTGGCTCGGACATCCGATATGGACGGTGCCGACCGAGTTGCCGTGGTTGCGTTGGCCGAGGCGCGGCTTGAGGCGCGTGCAGCAGACGGCGACCGTGAGGCGATCGACTCTGTATGGCGTCGCAACCGACGATGGCTTGCGTCAGTTCTCGCCGCACACGCACCGCGGGGCGTGGAAGTTGAAGATCTCTTGCAGGAAGTGGCCGCAACCTTTGTGGCGAAAGCGCGCGACATTCGCGACGCAGCGAGTGTGCGCGGTTGGTTGCGTGTTGTTGCTGTGAACACGGCGCGCATGTGTGCGCGGCGGCGTGCTGCAGAGCGGCGCTCGCTTGAACAGTTGTCGGTCGGTTTGAAGTCGCGCGAATCTGGCGGGCGTGCGGATCAGGATGCGCGCGAGACGCTGGCGCTGCTTTCGCAACTTCCGGCGCAGTACGCAGAGCCGCTGTTGTTACAAGCGGGTCAAGGGCTTTCTCAGCGCGAGATTGCGGACATTCTGGAGTTACCTGAAACGACCATCGAAACGCGCCTCGCGCGCGCGCGACGCATGTTGCGAACGCTGGCCGCAGAGAGCGCACTGGATGCTTCAACGGCGAAAATGAAGGAAACATCGACGAAAGAGCGAATGTGCTTCACGATGATTGGCTTGGAGCAAGCGAGGACGACGCGATGAAGAACGATGAACTTTCCAATACAAACGAGTCATATGAGTCACATGCTGCACACGAGGCACGCGGCGACAACACAGACGCGTCGCAACTCGATGTGTTGCTTTCTCGCGCAGTTGCGGGCGACACAAGTGCGCTTCGAGCTGTGTGTGAACGCGGGGCTGTCGAACCAGCTGTTCTTCGAGAATTCGCGCTTTGGCAAGCGGACGAGTTGCGATTGATGCGTGCCGCGCGTGCGCTCGATGCATGTGCTGACACAATTGAAGCGCCGTCTCCTTCGCCATCATCCCGTGTGCGCGAGGGCCTTGGTTGGGCTGTTGCGGCTGTACTTACGGTGCTTTTCATTGGCCGCGCGTATCTCCCGAGTGACGCACGCACTTCCACTCCAAATGCGAGCGTTGCTGGCTTTGGAGGATTCGCATCGAGCGATGAAGCATTTGATGCGTATGTCGCGAAGGCACGCGAGGAAGGTGTGGTGACTGGTGATGTCGCGCCGCCGACCTTGCTTCGCTCGCGCGAACTCGGCAGCGGGCGCGGATTTGAGGTTGTCTTCGTGCGTCAGATCATTGAGCGACGCGTCTCGCCCGAGATCTATCGCGTCGCACCCAGCGGAGAAACCGGCCAACTTCGTCAAATTCTCATTCGTCCTCGGACGGATCTCATGCAGTGAACCATCCATCTCACACCTCTATGCGCACTTCTACACGCTCTATCGTTCTTCCCGCAGTACTGTTCGGACTCTCACTTTCTTCGCACGCCATGGCGCAGCAGGAGGGCGGGCGCACTCCTGCCGAGCAGCCATCTGGTTCAAGCAATCAGACTTTCGCGTACCAGAGCAGCGAAAGCGACGGCCGTTCGATCGAACTCCGTATCCACAACGGACGCGTGGTGCTGGCCAAGGTCGATGGCAATCCGATCCCCGTCGACCGTGTGAAGAAGGTCGCAGATGGCTACGACCTGCTCGCACAAGATGGTTCGTTGATCAAGCATGTGACCGTGAGCCAATCGCAGGCACCGTCACTGCCTTCGCAAGTCTTTGAAGGGCGCGAACGAAACTCGGGAGGCGGTTCGTCGAGTTCGTCATCGAGCTCGTCATCTGGAACATCATCCTCCCGCTCAGGCGGGCGTGCGCGTTCGGAGAGCCGAGCATCAGGCGATGTGCGTGGGAACGGGCGCGCCGAGGCCGGATCATCTGGCGGCGCCAACGGTGAACAAGACGGTCGTCGGAGCGAGGCGCGTTCGCGCGCACGCGTCGAAATTGGACCTGATTCGCGCGAGGTTGAGATTCGCGAAGGTGAAACGGTTGAGGTGCAGGGCTTTCCGATGGGTGTGTCCGGGATGGCTGAGGCACCGAAGTCCATGATTGGCGCCGGACTTGGCTCGCCAGACGAAGCACTGGCTCATCACCTGAAGATCGACCGCACAAAGTCCACCATGATCACGAGCCTCGTGGATGGGCTACCTGCGCAGGCGGCTGGCCTCGAGCAATACGATGTGATTGTGTCCGTCAACGGTGACCGAAACGCCTCGGGCGAAAATCTTCGTCGCGTGCTTCGCGATGTGGAGCCCGGTTCCAAAATCGCCCTTGAGTTTGTCCGCGGCAGCGAGACTCGCAAGATCGAGGTCATTGCGGCAGCGTTTGATATGGAGAAGCTTTCCACGATCGAGCCGATCGGCGTGGAGGGTTTCGCGCTTTCTCCGCGTGGATTTCGCGATGGCGACGAAGGCGAAGGCGGCGTGATGTTCTTTGTTGGGCCAGATGGGCAGCAGCGTGAGTTCCGAATGCCGGCCATGCCGGCCATGCCTGCCACGCCCAATGGATTTGATCCCGCGCAGATAGAGGATTTCGAGCGTCGCATGGAAGCGTTCAACAAGCGCATGGAGGACTGGGGACGGAGTATGGAGAACATGGGCCGCGGCATGGAGCAGCGCATGCGCGAGCAAGGCGACGAGAGTTCGCGTGCGGGCGACGGCGCCACCGAAGAGCGCACGCGACGACTCGAAGAGCAAATGGAGCGACTCATGCGCGAACTTGAGCGCGAGCGCGAAGAGAGAAATCGTGAACGGCAGCGTGGCACCAAGCCAAACGAGGCATAAACGCGCAGTTCTTCTGCGTGACACACTGGCGAAGTGACCTCACCACGGCAACGCCGCAAGATCGACATTTCCGCCGCAAAGCACCACGCCGACATCTTGCATGTCGGCGTTTTCACGCGCGCGCAGCCACGCGCTGCACGCGGCAGCGACGCCAACAGCAGCACTCGGCTCAATCGTGAGTTTCATGCGTTCCCACGCGAGTCGCATGTGCGACACGATGTCTGCTTCCGACACAAGCACCACTTCATCGACGAGGTCACGCACAACGGGAAAGGTGAGAGGGCCGAGCGAGCTACGCAGGCCGTCAGCGATGGTGACCGGCTTCATTGCGGGCTGGATCGAGCCCTCGCGTTTCGACGCTGCGCCGTCGCCGGCGAGTTCTGGCTCTGCGCCGATGATCTTGATCGATGGCTTGAGCGCTTTCGCAGCGATCGCGATCCCAGAGATGAGCCCGCCGCCGCCAAGTGGAACGATGATCGCGTTAAGGTGCGGGCATTCGTCGAGCAATTCGAGTGCAATGGTGCCTTGTCCGGCGATGACATTCGGATGGTTGTAGGGCGGAATCATCGTCGCGCCGGTTTCGGCAATGACACGAGCGGCGGTTGATTCGCGCGCTTCAAGCGTCGGTTCGCACTCGATGATTCGGCCGCCGTAGCCGCGCACCGCGGCCTTCTTCACCTCAGCCGAGTTCGACGGCATCACGACATGTGCAGGAATCCCGCGCATCCTCGCAGCAAGCGCAAGCGCCTGCGCGTGATTGCCCGACGAATGCGTCACAACTCCGCGCGCGGCCGCCGCGTCGTCGAGCATACGAACCGCGTTCGTTGCGCCGCGGAACTTGAACGAGCCCGTTTTCTGCAGCAATTCGCACTTGAACCACAAGCGCCGAGTAGCGAGCGTATCGAGCGTGGCGTTCGTCACCACCGGAGTGCGGTGTGCGAATGGTTCGATACGACGGTGCGAAGCGCGAATTGCCTCGAGATTGGTCGCGTAGGACGCTGTGGCGCAGAGGTTCATATCGCTAGCCTACACGCATGGCTACGGCCGTATCGCCTGCAATTCGCATCTATCGTCGCCCCTCTGCGCGCTTTGGAGCGTTGCGTGAGGCGTTGGCCCGTGATGCGTTTCAGGCGGTCACGCCTCCCGACGCGATGGCTGATTGGGAATGCGTCGATGATGAAGGTACGCGCGTTCGCTGCAGTGGTGATTTCGTGTTGATGGAAGCGATGAGTGAGATGCAGGCTGCGTCATTTGATGCGCGGTATCGCATGGCGTTGCCATCTGAGCATGCGATTCCGGACGGTGGTGCGGCGCCCGAATGCGTCGAATGGGTGGCTGGGAGCGATGAGTCTGGAAAGGGCGATCGTGCGCAGGCACTTGTGGTTGCTGCGGTGCTCGTCCCTTGTGTGCGTGAGAGAGATGCGTTGCAGCAAGGCGTGCGCGACTCGAAGACTTGCACCGTGCAGGAGAGTCGCTCCTTGACGCGTTGGATTGAGAGTGAGTTTGCGTCGGAAGTGCGCGTGATGACGCCTGAATCGCGTGAGCACGGGCTGCGCATCCACGGTGGAAATGAGTCGCGGTTGCTCACGGCGATGCATGCGGAGTGTTTGCGCGCGTTGCGGATGCGATTTCGGTTTTCGTTGGCACGCGTTGATCGCTTTGCGCCCGGCCGACCGGTGGCAGCGTGCTTTGCCCGCGACTTTCCTGACCTTGTGATTGATGAATGTGTTCGTGGCGAACGACATGTCGCTGTCGCGGCTGCGTCGATTGTGGCGCGGAGTCGCACGCGGTAAAAACTCGTGCCAGGCGCGTGCCAACCAGTGTCTGGCACTGCACGGCGCGTGTCAGGCACCAACGCAACCCCGAAGCCGGACGGACATAAGGCACTCGAGCGCATTGATGTACATCGCCGGATTTGGCGAGCAGGATGCGTGCCAGGCGCGTGCCAACCAGTGTCTGGCACTGCACGGCGCGTGTCAGGCACCTTTTTTTGTACGCTCTTCGTATGTTCACCCCATCCGCCGCGTTGACCATCCGCCGACTCCACGAACATCGCGTCTGGACCCGCGGCAAGGTCCTCGCCGCAGCCCACACCTGCACCGACGCAGAACTCCACCGCCCGTTTGAAATGGGCGTTGGTTCGCTCTTTTCAACGATCGTGCATCTGTGGGGCGCAGAAATGGTGTGGGCCAATGTGCTCGAGGAGGGCGATCCGGCGTTCATGATTCCGCCAGCGAGCGCGTTTTCCTCGCTTGCAGCGCTCGAAACCGCGTGGGAGCCACTCGACGCGCGGTGGGCGAAACTCCTCGACCGAGCCGAAGACGCCGCATTCCTCGCGAAGGCATTCGTCCGCGTGCGTGACGGCAAGCGTTTCGTAACCAACGCGCACGACATCTACCTCCATGTTTGCACGCACCAGCACTACCACGCTGCGCAGATCTCAAACATGCTGCGCCATATGGGCAAGGCTCTCGGCCCCAACGACCTGATTGTCATGGCGCGCGAGCAGTGGAAAGACTGAGTCTTCGGCTACACTCTTCGCTCGCTCGGGGCGCGTCCCGCAATCGCGGAACGCTGAGAAGCACCCGTTGAACCTGATCCGGCTCGCACCGGCGGAGGGAAGCGAACGCGCGGATCCGCGGATCCACGCCTTCCTTCTCGACGGCCGAATGACGGGCGCACGAAGGAAGATCGATGATCACCACAGCCACCACGCTCGGCACCAGTTACGACCTCCCGCTTCA
>JASGCF010000015.1:18600-21548 GCA_030054275.1 Limnohabitans sp.
CAACTCGAAAGTGCGCGCCTCGGCATCATCACGCCTGAAATGAAGCGCGTCGCCGAACGCGAGCCGCATCTCACGGCGACCGAAGTGCGCGACGAAATCGCAGCAGGGCGCATGGTGATTCCAGCGAATCGCACACACCTCGGCTTCAAACTCGACCCGATGGCGATCGGCCGCGCGTCGAAAACGAAGATCAACGCCAACATGGGCGCGTCGCCCGTTTCTTCGGGCACCGACGAAGAAGTCGAGAAACTCAAGTGGGCAGAGAAGTGGGGCGCCGACACGGTCATGGACCTCTCGACCGGCGGCAACCTCGACGAATGCCGCGCCGCGCTCTGCCGGAACTCCACCGTCCCCATCGGCACCGTGCCCATCTACTCGATGATCATCGGCCGCAAGATCGAGGATCTCAACGAAGAAATGGTGCTCGAAACGCTCGAACATCAGGCGCAGCAAGGCGTCGATTACTTCACGATTCATGCGGGCGTGCTCAAGGAGCACCTCCCGTTTATCAAGAAGCGCCTCATCGGCATCGTCTCGCGCGGCGGGTCGCTGCTTGCGAAGTGGATGCTCGTCCACAACAAGCAGAACCTTATGTACACGGGTTGGGAGAAGATCTGCGAGGTCATGCGTCGCCACGATGTGACCTTCTCGATTGGAGATGGTCTTCGCCCCGGTGGTCTCGCAGACGCCACCGACCGCGCGCAGCTCTCTGAGCTCGAAACCATCGGCGAACTCACCGAGCGCGCGTGGCGCATGGGCGTGCAGGTCATGGTCGAGGGCCCCGGCCATGTGCCGTTCGACCAGATCGAATTCAACATGAAGTTGCAGCGGCGCCTCTGCCACGGTGCGCCGTTCTATGTGCTCGGCCCGCTCGTCACCGACATTTTCCCGGGCTACGACCACATCACGAGTTGCATCGGCGCGACCGCCGCGGGCTACCACGGCGCAAGCATGCTTTGTTATGTCACGCCGAAGGAGCACCTCGGTCTTCCCAAGAAGGATGATGTGAAGCAAGGTTGCATCGCCTACAAAATCGCCGCGCATGCGGCCGATGTTGCGCTTGGTATCCCCGGCGCGCGCGACCGCGACGACGAACTCACGAAGGCCCGCGCCGCGCTCAACTGGGAGAAGCACTTCGAGCTTTCATTCGACCCAGACACTGCGCGCGCGTACCACGATGAAGATCTCGACGTCGACACCGACTTCTGCGCGATGTGCGGCCACGACTGGTGCAGCGTGCGCATTTCGAAGGAAATCCAAGAGTTTGCGTCGGGCAAGGACGAGGAGTACCAGCGTGGAAAGCCGGTGAAAAGCGCGGCACTCACGCCGGAGCAGCAAGAAATCCTCGCGAAGCGCGGCGTGCTTTCGCCGGACGAAATCCACAAACTCGCGTCGAAGACGAAGAAGGCCGTTGGCGCCGCGGCCGGCGAGAAAGCCTCGTGCCACTCAGACTTTGTAGACCCCGAAACCGCGCAAGCAGTGCACGCCGAGAAGACGGGCGCGAAGCTCGTGCAAGTCAATCTCGCGCCGGCGTACAACCTGCCGACAGAGGATCGGGTTGTGTGAAAAACGCGACGCCAGATGTGTGGCGTCGCGTCGGAGGTTGAAGTGTGTTGAACTCGCGAGCGTTTCGATTTATCGATTGCGCTTGATCAGCGGGTACGACTTCGACAGCAGCGTGACCTTTTGTCCCGTCGCCAGTCGGGCAATAATCGCGTACTCATACACGCTTCCGTTACCACTTTCCGCGACCTCACTTCGCTGTACTTCAAGTTGCAGACTCAAGACAGCTTTCTTTGCAGATCCTGTGGTCACTTGTCCTGTTCCTTGGTCATAGCGATCATCGCCGTCTTGCCTATCTAGTCGCTCACCGGCGCGCGAGTAGTTGGGCCCATCCGGATCAAGATCTTGCTGGAAGGTGAGGTCGTTCTCAACGAACTGCTCTTCAAGCGCCGTGAAGAGTTGTCGAATGCTTGTCGCGAAGGTTGGGTCGTTGATGGTCGAGGTGTCGTAGCGATCGAGCATCACAACGATTTCAGCATTCTTCTCGACTTCCTCCTTACGGAAGCGCTGGAATTTCGGTGACGAGACGATGTCGACCGCGAGTTGCTTTGCGGCTTGCTGATACTCACTCAGCGAGATGGTCCGAGCGCGGTCTCGTTGCGCGCGCGAAGCGCTGCTTGATGCGCAGCCGATGGCAAGCGAACCGATCAACAGGGTTGAAAGAACCAGATGTGCGATACGAAGCATGAGGTACCTAAGGCTCCAATGGGTTGAGAATATGGTGAACGAGAGTTCGACAACGAGTTGCTGATAGACAAATGGAAGTGAGGACCGTGAACAGTGGGAAATGCACCGGCGACACGCTTGTGAGTCTCAGCGTTGACTGCGAACTTGCACGCGAAAATCGGTTGCTTCAGGAATACCAAGTGAAGAGATGTCACGGACTTCGCCGGAGGCAAGCACATAGTCAGACCATGTGTTGCCGCCAGAGACCTTTGCGCCAACGGCATCAAACCAAGTGAACTGCACCGAGATCTTGCGTTCCCATGAGCTGCTGTTGTACACGGTCACTTGAGCGACCTTACTGGTATTGGCGGTGTTGATACGCGCAGCCTCGATTTTGATGTCGCTCGCGAGTCCAGGATCGCGCACCACGCGTCGCTCGAGTTCGACATTCGAGATCGGCTCGCGTGTGGAGTAAGAATTTGTTCCGCAGCCACCGAGAGCCGCGAGTGTCACCGTTGCTGTGAGTGCGATGTGTTGAAGGCTGATCATGGTGTCTTGCCCGAAATTGCGTGAGGTGAAACGGGGTGCCGACGGAGGATAGTCCAGATAGCCCGTGGTCAAGGGTTGGCTACAGACGCGGGTAGCCAAGCAGCCAAACCACCGTGTGAATTTGCCAGATCGATGCCCGAAATCTCGAATGGAAGCGTAATATTGTCAGT
>JASGCF010000270.1 GCA_030054275.1 Limnohabitans sp.
GACTGCAACGGACAGTTCACTCGACCTCAAAGTCGGCGATCTCACTGGCGACGGAAAGCCCGACATCGTGACGGCGCAGGGTGAGTCCGGCGCGTTCCAGAATCGCATCTACATCAACACGGGTCCTGCCGACACGATCGCGCCGAAGATCAAGCTCGTGGAACAAGTGCCTTCGCGCACGGCCGGTCCGTACGTGGTGCGCACCGAAGTCTTTGACGGCACGACGAGTGATCGCGGCTACGACGACAAGGGCGTCTTCCTTGTCTACAAGGTGAATGGTGGAAAGCCCGTGCAGATTCCCATGCTCTGGTCTGGCAACAGCCTGTGGCGCGGCGTGATTCCCGCGCAAGGCGACTGCGACACGGTCGAGTATTTCGTGCGTGCGCTTGATGTGTCGAACAATGTTGCGACAAGTCCGGTGAAGTCGTTCGTGACAGCAGGAACCTGCGGAATTCCCGGTGATGTCAATGGCGACGGCGTGGTGGATGCAGCCGATCTTTCGGAAGTGTTGAACGGTTGGGGCAGCGCTGGACCGACCGATCTGAACGGCGACGGTACGACCGACGCATCAGATATGGCTGTTGTGCTTTCAAACTTCGGGGTCTAACGATCAACTGACGCGAGCCGCGCGCGCGTTGCCGTCATCTGCGTACGGGCTGTCGCTATCCTGCGCCCACGATGTCGAATCTACTTTCGCTTGAAGGAAAAACGGCCGTTGTGTGCGGCGCAACGCAGGGCATTGGTCGCGCAACCGCGCTTGAGTTTGCGCGCGCCGGTGCACGAGTTGCGATCGTCGGCCGCAACGAAGATGGACTCGCCAAAGTGCTTGGCGAGTTGCGCGAAGTTTCTGGTCTTGCGCACGAGACGATTCTTGCTGATTTCGCTGATCTCGACGCAACAGAGCGGGCTGCGCAGGCAGCGATCGCGCGGCTCGGCGTCGTACACATTCTTGTGAACAACACTGGCGGACCCGCAGCGGGTACCGCCATCGAAGCAAAGCCGCGTGACTATGTCACAGCAATGGCAATGCACCTTGGTTGTGCACAAGCGTGGACGCAGGCATGTGCGCCGTCGATGCGAGCCGAGGGTTACGGGCGCATCATCAACATCACAAGTACGTCGGTGTTTACGCCGATCAAGGGACTTGGCGTGTCGAACACCGTGCGCGCCGCGATGGCGAACTGGACGAAGACGCTCGCGAGTGAACTCGGGCGATTCGGCATCACCGTCAACAATGTGATGCCTGGCTTCACGAAAACGGCGCGCCTCGACGCGATTTTCAAGGGCAAAGCGTCGCGTGGTGGAACGAGCGTCGACGAAGTGGAGCGCGATGCAATTGCCACCATTCCGGCCGGAAGACTTGGTGAACCACGCGAACTTGCGATGGCGATCTTGTTTCTTGCATCGCCGCTTGCGAGTTATGTCAATGGCGTCAATCTCCCGGTCGACGGCGGTCGACTCGCGGCACAGTAAGCACCGAGCGATCGGAAACCCACGCGATGTACGACATCGATCATTTCATCAACGGATCTTTTGAAGCATCGCTCTCGGGTGCCCGTTTGGCCCGTGAAAATCCGGCAACAGGCACCTCACTTCGCGCGATTGCACGCGGAGCGGCTGAGGATGTTGCTCGCGCAGCAGATGCAGCGCAACGCGCGTTTGCCGTCTGGGGTCGAACACCTGCGTCGGAGCGATCGCGCATCTTGCTTGCCATCGCCGCGGGTATCGACGCACGCCTCGATGAACTCGCGCGACTCGAATCCGAAGACACCGGGAAGCCGCTCGCGCTTGCGCGATCGCTCGATATTCCGCGTGCTGCAGCGAATTTCCGCTACTTCGCAACGGCGATCTTGCACGATGGGAGCGAGAGTTTCGTGACCGAGCGACCGGCGCACGCGATCAATTATGTCTTGCGCAAGCCGCTTGGTGTTGTTGGCTGCATTTCACCGTGGAATCTTCCGCTCTACTTGTTTACATGGAAGATTGCGCCAGCGCTCGCCGCCGGAAATTGCGTGATTGCAAAGCCGAGTGAACTCACCCCAACGACCGCGACGGTGCTTTGTGAAATCGCGCGCGCCGCGGGTTTGCCGCCTGGAGTTTTGAATGTGATTCACGGGCTTGGCGGTGAAGCAGGACAAGCGATTGTCGACTGCACGCGCGTGCGCGCCATCAGTTTCACGGGCGGCACGGTGACTGGTCGCCGCATCGCAGCGCGCTGCGGAGAACGCTTGATTCCAGCGTCGCTTGAACTTGGCGGCAAGAACGCAGCGATCGTGTGTGAAGATGTGGATCTCAATGCCGCAGTTCCTGAGATCGTGCGAAGTTCATTCTTGAATCAAGGCGAGATTTGCCTGTGTTCTTCGCGCATTCTGGTGCATCGCTCGCGAATGAAGGAGTTCACAGAGCGATTCGTGGATGCGGTGCGCGCCATGAAAGTCGGCGATCCCTTGGCTTCGGAAACCGATCTTGGCGCACTGGTTTCGAAAGCGCATCGTGAGAAGGTTATCGCAGCGATTGAACGCGGCGTCGCGGATGGCGGCGTTGTCGCGTGCGGCGGCGGTATTCCGCGCGGACTTGCGCCGCGTGTTGTAAACGGTGCCTTTCTCGAACCGACGGTCCTTCTTGGCGTGCCGCAAGAAAGTGCGTGTGTGCAAGAAGAAACTTTCGGCCCAGTTGTGACCGTGCACGGGTTCGATCGACATCGTGACGCAGTGGCGATGGCGAATGGCACGCGCTACGGCTTGGCCGCGAGTATCTGGACGCGCGATCTTTCGCGCGCACATCGCATGGCGGCGAAACTCGATGCAGGCACCGTGTGGGTGAACTGTTGGATGCTGCGCGATCTTCGCGTCCCGTTCGGCGGTGTGAAAGACTCGGGTATTGGCCGCGAAGGCGGTCACGAGGCATTGCGCTTCTTCAGCGATGTGTCGAATGTCTGTATTGCAACGGGAGAATCGCTGTGATGGAGATTCGCACGGCAACAGAGGCAGATCTCGAAGCGATTCGTGCGATTTACAACGAGTCGATTCCGAAGCGCATCGCGACCGCGGATCTTGAACCGCAAACGGCTGATGCGCGACGCGCGTGGTTTTTGCAGCGCGATCATGCGCGACGACCGGTGCTGGTTGCCGTTGATGATCACGGCGTCTGCGCGTGGGGTGCGTTTACGAATTTCAAAGACCGCGCGGCGTATGCGCCGACTGCGGAGATTTCGGTGTATGTCGCAGATCGCGCGGCAGGACGCGGTGTTGGTCGCGCGATGCTTGATGCACTGTTGGAACGTGCACCGGCGTGCGGCATCGATCGCATTCTCGCGATCTGCTTCGCACACAACGAGCCGAGTTTGCGGCTCTTTCGTTCGCGCGGTTTTGTCGAGTGGGGGAAGTTTCCCGACGCGTGCATCATGGACGGCGTGCGGCGAAGTGTGGTGATTCTCGGTTGGCAGCGTGTGTCTTGAGCGCTTAAATGACGACTGCGATCGCCTTTACTTCAACGGCAATCGGCGTTGGCAGCGCGATGATCGCGAGCGTGGTGCGCGTCGGATTCGGATTCCCCGGCCCCGCGAAATACTCAGCGTAAATACGGTTGTAGATCGGAAAGTCATTCTTCATGTCGGTGAGAAACACCGTGACATCGACGAGATTTTCCCACGGCACGCCTGCGTCTTCCATCACCGCTTTCACATTGTCGAAGCAGGAACGACACTGCGCTTCGATGTCCTTCGCAACAATGCGGCCGTCGGAACCGAGCGTGACACCAGGAATCTCTTTCGAACCACGCTTGCGCGGGCCAACACCCGAAAGAAACAGCAGGTTTCCCGCACGCTTTGCGTGTGGATACGCGCCGACAGGTTCGGGCGCGCGTGACGAAACGATCTGTTGCGGTGTGCCGTGTGTGCCTTCGCTCTGACTCATGCAAGGGAGCGTAACACAGCCCGCACTGGGCTTGCATCGAAGCCAACGAGTGGTAGCGGGAGCGCGATGAGTTCGTATTCCCCGCTTGCAACAGCATCAAGCCGAAGTCCTTCAAGAATCGAAACATCGCGCGCAAGAAATCGCGTGTGCGCCGCGAGATCCTTGGATTCCTGCACATCAACGCTTGGGGTGTCGATACCGATGAGAAAGACTCCGCGATCTGCGAGGGCATCAACAAGCGCTGGTTCCAACGCAGCAAAATCACTATTCCACGCAGTGAAATCAGGAAATGTGCCGGTGTGCACGAGTACGCGCGGATGATGCATGGCATCGAGTGGCGTGTCGAGATCTGCGATGCCAACGCGCGATCCTCCAACGCGTCGCGATGCGCGCGCATGCACCACATGACATGCACCGATGTAGCGGTCAAGCGGCATGGCATCGATCGCTCGCGCGTCACGACCGTAGTGATTGGCGCCATCTGCATGCGCGCCGAGGTGCACTGTGGTGCGCAAGGTCGAAAGCGTCACGGTCGCGCCGTGTTCGAGATCGCACAGGACTTCCCGTGAAACAGGCGTGTCGCCTGGCCACACAGCCATGTTCGGCGTGATGCGCGGCGTGATATCGATGAGTGTGCGTTGCATGTCGGGTGTGCTATCGACGCTTCGCTTCAGCGCGTTCGAGTTGTTCATGGATCGACGGAGGTGTGCGACGCGCGTAGGCGACGGGAAGCAGTGCAAGTATGGCGACGCTGATCGCGATACCAAG
>JASGCF010000271.1 GCA_030054275.1 Limnohabitans sp.
CGCGTGGCTTGAAGAGCATCCGAAAGATGCACGAGAGATTTGCATGCGCGCGGTGCTCGCAGCACAAGCTCGTGAGGCAGCGCGAAAGGCGCGCGAACTCATCAAGCGCAAAGGCGCGCTTGACTCGGGTGGCATGCCACACAAGTTGAGCGACTGCTCTTCGGACGATGTCGAGAAGACAGAACTCTTCATCGTCGAAGGCGACTCCGCAGGTGGCTCCGCGAAGGGCGGCCGCGACCATGTGCACCAAGCAATTCTTCCCTTGCGCGGTAAGTTGCTGAATGTCGAGAAGGCTCTCCTCGACAAAGTGCTTGGTTTTGAGGAAATTCGTACGCTCATCCAAGCGCTGCAATGCGGCATTGGTGAAGAGTTCGACATCGCGAAACTGCGCTACGGCCGCATCATCATCATGACCGACGCAGATGTCGATGGCTCGCACATCCGCACGCTCTTACTCACCTTCTTCTTCCGACAAATGCCGGAACTTGTGCGGCAAGGGAAGATTTTCATCGCCCAGCCGCCGCTCTACCAGATCTCCCGCGGAAAGCAGGCAACCTATGTGTTGAACGACAAGCGCATGAATGAAACGCTTGTCGACTTGGCACTTGGGTATGCAACCTTCGCGGTGCGTGACGAAAGTGGCGCAACGCTTCACACCGTTGCTGGCGATGACATTCGCCGCATGGTGCGCGCACTCGAACGCCTCGACGAACTGGTGGCGGTTTCACAGCGCCGAGGAATTGCGTTCACGAAGCTTCTATCGATGCGCGACGCAGACCCGACTCAGAAGGGACGCTTGCCGTCGTGGCATGTCGCGTGGCCGGAGGGTGATCTTTTATTCTTCGGCGAAGCAGAAGCGCGCGCAGCACTCGCAACACAGGATCTCGTTCTTGACGATCTTGTAACCACCGAGATGCGCGTCGATCGTCGTCGTGTGGCGAGCCTGCGGGAACTCCATGAAAACCGCGAGATGGAGCGCATCATGGGCCAACTCGCACAGTGGCATATCGACATCGCCGACTGGGATCGCGTTCAAGTCGAAACCGTAACTGGCGAGAAAGAACCGACACGCTACGCGTGGATCGTGGAGAGTACGAAGGTGGAGAATACGAAGGCGGAGAGTGCCAAGAACGCCAAGGCTCTCGCCAAAGCAGGAGAGCGCGATGTCGCCAACAACATCTCCAACAACGGCTCTAACAACGACGCCCGCAGTGAGGACAGCGACATCGCGACCGCCGAAAACGCCGAGAAAACGGCCGCGCGAGAGACAGGTGTCGTGGAAGCTGCCAGCGTACCTGGCATCGTTCGCGCACTTCTTGAAGTGGGCCGACGCGGGATCGAAGTGAAGCGCTTCAAAGGTCTCGGCGAAATGGAAGCCGAGCAGTTGTGGGAAACCACCATGGATCAAGCGCGCCGCACACTCGTGCGTGTGACGCTCGAAAGCGCAAGCGAAGCAGACACGCTCTTCACGCTCTTAATGGGTGAGGATGTTGAGCGTCGCCGCGCGTACATCGAGAAGCACGCACTTGAAGTGAAGAATCTCGATATCTGACAACCCGTCTCAACATTGCTCAAAACGCGGCTGAAACGAGCAGCAGCGTGTGCATGGCGCATTCGAAGCACATGCCCCGCTCTCATCAACCACCCGCTGCAGGAGCAACAGGTTTCCCCAGACATGCGTCAATCGCAGCACGCATCGAATCTTCGTCGCCGGGGTACAGGCCAACTTTGAACACCTTGCCGTCGCGATCGAGCACCGCGACAAATGGAATTCCGCGTATACCAAAGTCTGGGTTGAAGACATCCTCGGCAGTCATCGCGACCGTCCAAGTCACACCCATGTCTTGCATGAAGAGCAGCGTCTCCTTGCGCTCTTTTTCCGCGTCGTTCTTGCATTCGACGCGTTGACGCTTCTGATGCGCAACCATGCCTTGCAGGCTGGTCACACCGACGATTTCAACGCTTGATTCTGGATAGTGCTTCCGCAGTTCAGCGACCTCAGGAAAACTTCCAACGCATGGGCCGCACCAAGTCGCCCAGAAATCAAGCACGACGACCTTGCCCTTGAGGTCTGCGATTGATTTCCACGGCGTTGTGCCATCGGCGCGCGTCACCCATTCGCAGGTCAGCGGCGGGCACGGGAACCCAACCAACTCACCGCGCGCTGCGGCGCCGTTGAGCGTCTTGACCATGCGCTCAAGCGCTTTCTTCTCACGACCTTCCGCACCTGCCGCCTTGGACTCAACCGCTGCGAGTACTTGCGCACGAATGGCGTCAGACTTGTCCTTCGGAAGGGCAGCGCTGCAGAGCCGCAAATAGCCCCCCGAAGCCGCCAAGAGCGACATCGGCGCCCCACTGTTGAACTTGCTCGCAATCGCCTCCAGAACCGCTGCGTGCGGTTTGATCAACTCAACAGGCGCGTCCGCGGCCGTATCGAGGAGCATGGAGCCTTCTTCATCGCCGATCGCTTCTGGAAAACCCGGGTGGCCGATCAACTTCGCCATCGCTTCGAACGCAGCAGGCCCGAGTCCTTGGTCAGCGAACTGCAACATCGTCGCGCGCATGGCGGCGCGGAACCCACCAACATTCGGCGCCTTCGCGCGCGCCTCAAGCGTCGCGATCACAGCGGCCTTCGCTGTGGTCGACATGCCAACAAGGGGCTCAAGCACCGTCATCTCATCGTCGCTGAGTTGCGCGACATCCACACCGAGACCCGCGAGCGTCGCATCTGCAACGCCAGCTATTTCCTTCTGAATCGCAGCCATCTGCTCGGGCGTCGGGTTGTTGAGGTCTGCGAACTTCTTCTCAAGTTCGGCATAGAACTTCACGACTGCGGCTTGGAGTTGCTCAAGCGATGGCTTTCCAGCCTTCGCTGCATCTTGCCCAGCCACGGCTGCGGCTTGCGTTGGCACTGCCGCACCTGCTGCATTTTGAAGGGCAAAACCAAGCGTCAATGGAAGAATGGCAAGATCAAGCATGATCGGCTCCGGTGGTGCGCACACGCGGTAAGAGGTCGAAAGAAAAGAGAACCGATGCACGGTAGCGCGAAAGCGAGTCGCCGTGCAGGCGATTTCTTCGAGCAGTTCTGCGCGTCATCAACCTGTCACGCGCCTGTCATGCGCCTGTCATGCGCCTGTCATGCGCCTGTCATGCGCCTGTCATGGGCCTGTCATGCGCCTGTCATCAGCCTGTCATGCGCCTGTCATGCGCACCGATTTACGGGACAACCAAGCGCAAGATTCGCGCCAACAACCGCCCGTCGCTTTCGGACTCGCTGTCCGCGCGAAGCCCCAACACCAACGGTGACTCTACCACCTCGACCGCACAGGGCGCGAAGGTGATGGCGTTGAACAGATCGCCTTTCGCGATCGTGCGAAACTTCGAATCACGGCTCCATGCCACAAGCCTTGACATCGACCGACTTCGAGGAACGCCCCCAGACTCGCGCGCAGAGTCCGATGCATTCGAGTCGCGACTGACCAGTTCGGGAGTTCCGTCGAGGCGGAACGCGACCAGCCCATGCCCAGAGATACAAGAGATAAACGGGCTCTCAAACCCACACCATTGGACCTGCAGATTGATGATCGTGGACAGTTCAAGCGTGGGCTCGAAGAACAGTACGCGCCGCATACGAAAGCACAGCGTTTCTCCGCGCAACTCGACAACCGCTACGCGCTCAGACGCAGACACCGGCCACTCCAAGTGGGTGGAGCGTCGTACTTCGATCTTGTTCCAGACATAACTCCCTGAAAGAAGGCGAGAGCCAATGCAGCGAAATCGCTGAGGAATGCGATTGTTACCCTCAACTTCAGGTCCACTTCCGCGTCGCGCGTACACCGTCTCAAGTTCCTCAACACCAAAGTTCTCTTTGAAGACCGAGACGCGCTGCGCGAGTGGTGTGTTTGGCGGGTGGCGGAGTTGCGTCATCGGAAGAATCCCATGTGAAAGTGGGTCACAGCGCCACGCGAGCGCGCTTGAGATGCATCAGCATGAGCCTCCGCCACGATGCGACGGGCAAGGAGATACAGCGCCGATCGAACCGTCAGCCACACAAGAAAAATCCAGCCGAAGATTCCTTCGAGTACGAGCAAGAAGAGGAGTATTGCGAGCAAGTGCTGCAACATCTGCTCGCTTCCCTTCACCCCTGCGGAAAGCGATGAAAGCAGTTCCGCACTATCGCCTGGCAAGATGCGAATGAAGAACGATGGACTTGCTTGCATCGCGTCGACCGATTCGCCCAGTTCGCCTGTTTTCTCGATGGACTTTTGAATTCCGCCCTCGACAAGTGCAGCCAAAAAGCGCACCAACACGCCGTTCGCCGAGAAGAGCAGGACGCTCGCAACACCGAACGGAATCCACGAGAGCAGTGTCATCACAACGGCCACAGTCGCTTGCCAGAGCGTCGGTTGCCAGACATGAAGAAACCCGTTTTCTGCTGTGTTTTCTCGCACAAACTTGCGTACCAAGAGCGGCAGCGCCACAAGGATGGCAACCGCGCCGCCAAGCATCACGAGCACCAAGAGACCAACCAAGATGGCTGGCGCGAACCATCCGGCCGCGACGAGCGCGACGGCCATGCAGAGGACACCGAAGAGCCAGTTCCGGTCATCTGAGGCGTGGTGAGCGGCGGAATTCACCACAGCATCTGACGCATCATGAGATTGAGGCAGATCA
>JASGCF010000016.1 GCA_030054275.1 Limnohabitans sp.
GTGCGTCGAATTCGAAGTAGCGCGTGTTGTTGTTCCCAAATTGCACACCGTTGAAAGTCACGCCAAGTTCAATCGGTGTCGCACGCACGAGCACAGTGCCAAGTCCTGTGCCGACATTGTTCGTTTCGTTCGTTTCTGAAATCGCGTTGAAGACATCGGTGCGCGCAACCAAGTGAT
Organism: Limnohabitans sp.; assembly: GCA_030054275.1. Classification (GTDB taxonomy): domain Bacteria; phylum Planctomycetota; class Phycisphaerae; order Phycisphaerales; family SM1A02; genus QWPT01. The sequence continues at coordinate 178 of JASGCF010000016.1, forward strand.
AGGTGCCTGGCGTCACACCGGTGACTTCAGCAAATCCTTCTTCCGCGATGGTGGCGCCCGGTGCCAGCGGACTTCCCGAACCAACCACGGTTTGGAACGAGCCGATGCGTCGATCGTCAATGCTCCAAGCGCTATCGCGCGAGAGATAGATTGAGTCCTTCCAAACGCCTGCGATGGGTTGATCGCCAGCGTTCTGAACAACCCGCGTGAACTCGTAGATCTCACCAAGCACCAACTCGCTCGCGGGTGCCACGACATCCGCCACAACCAAGTCTGATGGCGCAGGCAAGACGAGATCTGTGTCCGATGCAGCCGACGCAATGTTGTCGCTCTCACTGGCTTCCGCGACTTGCTCAAGCGAATCGCTGCGCACAATCACATAGAACGCGCCTGTCAAACCTGCTGGCACCGTGAAACTGCGCGTTCGCGCGTAGGTGGCTTCAGGGGCAAGCGTTTCAGTCGTGACAACCGTGCCGATATGGATATCTGTGGCCACATCAAGGAACTGATCGAGCGAGAGATACACAGAGTCGCGCCACTGCGCGCCTGTGAGCGCAAACTCCGAGTCATTCGCAACAGTCCACGAAACTTCAAGCGGCTGACCCGCCGTGCCTGTTGCTCCGCGCGACACTGTGACCACCGACAGATTCGGTAAGCGAGGTGGCGCAACGGAAATTGGCGATGCGCTGGCAAGCGTGTTGTTCGATTCGACGGTTTCGAAAACCTGACCGTTCGTGTCTGCTTGCACAATGACGAAGAAGTCGCCAATGGCACCGAGCGGAATTGTCCCTGTGAATTGCTGGTTGTACGAAGCACCTTCATCAAGCGATGCGCCACGACTGCGTGTTGCGAGCTGGATATCGCCGCTATCGAGCACGGCATCGCGCGAGAGATAGCACGCGTCATTCCATGCGCCACTTGGCGTTCTGCGATTGCCTGCGTTGCGAATGCTGCACTCGACCGAGAATGGCTTGCCAGAAACGGGCTCAGCTCCCGGAGTCAGCGCATCAACGAGCAAATCTGCACCATCGTTTGTCACCGTAAACGGCACCGTGATGGCGTTGTTCCCGTCATTGGAGCCTTCGAAACACTCCGATGTTGCATCGGTTGTGAAGACCAACTGATACTCACCAGGCGGAACAAGCGGAACCTGCGTCGAGTACGAGCCAAGATAAACGCCACCAACAGCAAGTGTGCCAAAGCGCGTGGAACCACCAAGATCGACCGAAAGACCATTGCCCACAAGCCGCACACGGTCGCCCCAAAGTGCGACTGGCGTCACGACATCGCCCTGATTGCGCGTCTTCCACGAAATCGCGAGTGACTCGCTTGCTGCGCCGGAACTTGGCGCAACAAAGTCGAAGGCAACAAGATCTGCAAACCGCGCTTCCACTGTGATAGGCGACGAAACGATGTTGTTCGAATCACACGCGTCTTTGCAATTGCCTTCGAAGATCGTGTTCGTCGCATCTGCACTGACAATCAGGAAATATGTGCCAGCGCTCAGACCGTTTGGCAGACGAACATTTGCAACGGTCGTGTAGTCGTAGAGATTTGCAGGGAAGCCAAGGTCCGTCGTATTGCGTTGTCTTTCCGCAAGCATCACATCGCCGGCATCGAGCGCGGGATCTGTTGAGAGATACACGCGATCAAACCAAGTCAAAATCTGCGATGGCAGCAGCGGCGCTCCCTCATTGGTGCCTTGCCACGATGTACGCACCACATGTCCTGGGAATGAAACCATCGGAGTCAACACCGGCGCTGTCACAACCAAATCCGCTGGCGGCGAAAGGAAAATCTCAACAGGCGTTGTACTCGCGAAGACATTGTTGCCCTCGAAGCCGAACTCGGTTACACCGTTTCCATTGTCAAGATGCAACTTCACAAATCTCGATCCAAAGAGCGAAATTGGGAGTTGCGGGAACGCTTGAATCGCGCGCACTTGATCCGGCGCAAGGCCGATGATGTTGCTGTCGCGTTCGCCGAGGAAGAGATCGCCTGCTGTGATTTCTGGAGATTGATTCTCTGAGAGATAGATCGCAAAGCGCCAATTCACGCCAGGATCAGCCGGACCATCACCGCGATTCTCAACAGTCGCGTTGATCGTCAGTGCCGTTCCAGAGAACGCGGTCGACGGCACAGCCATCGATACGCCCTTCAAGTCTGGCTGTGGCTCAAGCGCAACTTCAAACGGTGCTGTAAATCGCAGGTTGTTCGACTCGTTCTGCTCTCTCACGCCGAAAATCGAGCCTTGTGGTGCGCTTCCGCTTCCGTCTGCGTAGACAGCGATGCGACGCGATCCCGAGAAGTCATGCGGCAACACAACTTCAACATTGCGCGCGTAGCTTTCACCAGGCAACAAGAACTGCGGGTTTGCAGGATCAAGCAGGATCAGTTCGGTTCCGAGGAAGGATGGCGGCTGCGCCAGTTCTGCATCGGGCGAGAGAATGACAAGGTCACGCCACGATGGCACGGCTGTTGGCGCGTTGCCATTGTTGCGCACGACATACGAGAATTTGACGCTTGAGCCAGAAAGCACACCGTCCGAGATTGGCGTCACGCTTTCAACCACAAGATCGGGTCGAGGCGGAACAATGACCACGATGTCGCCCACATGTCGCGTGCTTCCTTCTGCGCCATCTTGTTCACACAACGCGTCTCCCACATCGCCGTCAATGAAGATGCCGTAGGTGCCCGGAATTGGCGGAAGTGTCACGGCAACAGTTCGCTGATATTGCGCACCATTTGCAAACACTGGGAACGAATTCTGTACCGAGACATTTGAGCCTTCGCCGCCAACAACTCGAACGCGATCAAACCATGATGCATTCTGCGCCGTCGCGCCCTCGTTGCGCGCGGTCCATGTCACAGCGATTGCTTGATCGGTGAAGCCATTGGATGGCGCGTTCGCGGCTGTCACCACAAGGTCCGGACCAATCGGGCATGCAACAGTGATCCGAATTGGGAAGTCTTGGATACGCGGCGAAGCCATCGAATCGATCGCGCGCACAATGATTTCGAAGAAGCCCGTATCGCAGCAGTTTGGAACCCACTGCAAGCGAAGCGTGGTTGGATTGCCTTCCACTTTGGTGATGGTCGCGCCGCGTGCAATGATGCCCTCTGCGTTGAACACTTGCAGTGTCGTCGTTTGATCAACTTCTGGTGGCAAGAATTCAAGCGTCAGATCGAGCGGAGATTCTGGCGTAATCGCGACCGCGCCGTTCGATGGATAATTCGTACAAGTCGGCGGCTGATTCTCTGTGATCGCAATGGGACCAATCGCAAGCACACTCGACTCTGCACCATCACGCTCACAGAGCGTGTCACCAACATCGCCAACCACAATCACAAACATGTTGCCTGTGATGTTTGGCAATAACACATTGAGATTGCGTTGGTAACTCTGCCCAGCCGCAAAGTCCGGCGTATTGACAGCAACATCTGCGACAACGAAGTCGTTTCCGCCGAGCACTGCGTCTTGTGAAAGAAACACACGATCCACCCACGACGCGACCCCTGCATCGCTGCCGTTGTTCGTACCAGTCCACGAAATTGGAACACTCGCGCCGCCCGTTGCAGATGCACGCGCCGTCCCGTTTCCAAGCACGAGATCTGGTCCGTTCGTGCAGTTCACAACCATGTTGAGCGTGAAGTTTGCAATACCCGCTGGAACCACGGAGTCGGTCGCCACAATCTGTACTGGAAGCGTGCCAGCATCGCAGCAGTTCGGTGTCCACTGCACGCGCAATGATGCTGTGGCGCCATCGGTCGTGGTCAGCAAAACGCCGCGCTGCGCAAGAGCGGCTGCATTCGGAACAACCAACGAGACCGCCTGATCTGCTTCGGGACCAGTGAAAGTCAGTGTGCGATCGAGCGTCGTTCCTGCAGCAACTACAACGGCTCCACCACTCGGGAAGTCGACGGCAACAGGAGCGAGGTTGTTTCCAATCGATGTTTGGAAGAGTCGACCATCGAGAAAGTCGATGCCGTCTGTTTCGCCTTCAGGTCCGTCATACGAAGCGTCGTTGCGGTTGAAACGCCCCAAGAGAATGCTGTCGACACCATTACCGCGATTCACGCCGACAAGCGCGGGCGTCCCACCAAACCCATCAACACCACCTTGGAAATCCCCTGTTGTCCAACACATGTTGGCGTAACTCGCAGCGATGTTCGCACCTGGCTCAAGATCGGGATTCTGGCCATTGGTCAGAATCAACTGAAACGTGTTGAGTCGTGAGCGACGCAGCGGCGCAAATCCAACATTGTCCCACGTGAACACAACGGTATCGAATGCTCCGTTCCCGTCTCGATCGAAGTCCTTGCGCCAGATGTCGCCGCTTCCACTGCTGCGCAAGTCGACATCTGCGAGGAACGCAGCGACCATCTTTGGACCAACAATCGGGAACGTTGGTTGGGTCGGCTGATTGAACGCCCCGCCGAAGGTGACGTTGCCATTGATGTTGACCGAGCAGTTGGTGAAGGTGTCGCCAAAGAAATTGAATGCAAACGGCAGCGCCTGCGTCGCGGAGTTGTCGTTTCCGAAGTCGAGCACGCGCGTCCACGTACCATCATTCACGAACGGATACAGCAACTGCGCACCATTGCCGCTACAGATTGTGGGCTCATTGCACACAGCGCACAGGTCTTGCGCAGCGTCCGCACAGATTCCGTCCCAACGATTGTTGCAGCAGAAACTATCGAACGAGCAAATGAGTTGGCAGCACTGCTCGTCTTCACAGAAACGAGACGTCTTTTCCGCACAGCAATTGCCCGCGGTGGGAGTGCCGCAACCGCCCGTGTACTGAATCGTGCCGATGAAGAGTGCAGTGCGCTCACCATCAATACGCTCACACAGATCTTCATCGTTGTCCGCGACAACAAACGCAAAGAAGGTTCCACCACCGAGAGGCATGGTGAGGGTCGCAGAGCGAGAGTACTCACCGCCCGGTGCAAGGTTTGCGTCGTTGACAGTCGCAGAGCCCGCGAAAACCGCGTTCTCGTCGAAGTCAGGTGAGATCGACAAGTACACCGCATCGGACCATGTTCCGATCGCATGAGCATTGCCATCGTTGCGAGAGGTCCACGTCGCCGTCACAAAGGTGTTGATCGGTACAGACTCCGGCAAACTTCCAGCGACCGGAACGATGTCCGGACCATTCAGGCATGCACTCACCAACGACAACTCGATCACTCGTGCAGCTGGGTTCTCGAAGTCGTCCGTCGCAACCAAAATCACCGGCACCGTGACATCGTCACAACATGTTGGATTCCATTGCAGGCGAAGCGACGCTTCGACACCATCGGAGATCGTCGCCGTCACGCCGCGATCGGCCAGTTGAGTTGCGTTCATCACCCGCAACGCAACCACCTGCCCCTGCTCAGGACCTGTGACAAGCAGCGTTCGATCAAGGGTTTCCCCGGCAGGAGCAAAAATCGTGCTATCTGCAGGGCAATTCGAACAAGTCGGCGCCTCATTCGGAAGGAGCCGCGATGTGATCAGCCGTCCGTCAAGGTGATCAAATCCGTCGAGATCGCCTTCCGGCCCGTCAAACGCGGTGCCGCTCGAGGAGAAGCGTCCAACAAGCACAAACTCGTTCGCAGTATCTCCAACAAGTCCCACGATCGCAGGAATGATCTCTGCTGCGCCACTGCTGTCTTTACCACCGCCACCCGAGGACTCTGGTCCCCAACACATCTCGCCGTAACTCAGTGCAACACGAACGCCCTCACCGAGCTTCTGGTTTGTTCCGTCGCTCAGAATGATTTGGAATGTATTGCGGCGGCCGGCATCAAAGGATGGACCAACAACATTTTCCCAAGTCGCCACGAATGTATCGACTGCTCCATCGTTATCTGCGTCAACTTGCTTGAACCAAGTCCGACCGAAGTTGTTCACGCTGAGAAAGATGTCTGCCCAATAGGCAGCAATCATCGGCGGCGTCGACTGCGGAAATTCCAGTTCATTCGGAGTGCTCAGCGGCCCGTCAAAGGTGAGGTTGCCATTCTCATTGATGAAACACACCTTGTACGCGGTGCCGTAGTAGTCAAACGAAAATCCAAGTGCGAGTGCTGCACTCGAACTGTTGTCGGAACTATTTTCCGGAATCGCAAGCGTCCAACTTCCATCGTTGATGAATGGATACACCAGTCCATCTTCGCCACCAGCGCATGCGCACCCGGGGCAAATGACTCGCGCTCGGTTCGCGCACGCCGAATCCCAACGCGTACTGCAGCAGAAGGGATCACCGCTACACACTGCTTCACAGCACGCAAGATCGTCGCAAAACGGTTCGAATTTTGAGTCGCAGCAACTGCCGGCTGCGGGATCACCACACGCAGCGCCTTGGCCGAACGCGATCACTGGATGTGAAAAAACCGCCGCAAACATGCTCGATACGAGAACGAGCGTGGGCGCAAGCGAGCGTGTGATCGTGAGACGGTTGATCATGAGACGGTTGATCATGGGACGGTTGATCATGGTGCCATCCAGCGGATTGCAGAAACAATGAAAGCGGCGGCTCGAAGGCCGCCAAAGTGAGCGTTATGAAAGAGCGTGCGCGCGCCGTAGCATGCGACTAGTTGCTGCGCCGACGACGCGGCATTGCGACTGCAGCCGCAAGCGCGAGTAAGACGGACGCTGGTGCAGGCACAACGACGATCTCGAAGGCTTCGCCCGTCATCACTTCGACCGGCTCGAAGCCATTCGCGAAGGTGTCTGGAACCAAATCGATCGTGATTTCGTTTGGCAGATTCTCGAAGTTGCCATCGAGGCGCAGCATCATGGTGAGCAGCGTGCCGGTTGAGAAGATCGGCGGCGGCGAAGTCGCGTTGCCAGTGACATTCGAGAACTCGATGTCGATCGTGTCGGACGGATATCCCGTGCCTTGAAGTGTTTCGGCTGTCAAGAACAACGGGAGCGATGCTGCACTCGGCGTGCTGTCGTCGAACACGCCACCCGTGATGTATGGCGCGCTCCATGAATAACCGAGAAGCGTCAGCCCGCTTGCCGAGAACACCGTGCGAAAGATCGCTGAGGTGTGCACATCGTCGATGTCGCCAGCAAGCGACACGGCAAGCACAAACGAATCGCCTGGCGCAAGACTCACCGATGACGCTCCGGCCGACATCGCAGAAAGCGTGTACACGCCCGATGCGGGAGTTGCGATCAACGACACTCCGACCGCGAGGCTCGCGGCCGCCATCACCTGAAACTTCAACATTGGAACCCCTTCTCCTCTGGATCCTGCAGAACTGCGCCCTCGCGCAACGCTGCTCCCTCTGATCCTGTTGCTCCCTCACAACAGCACGCGACTCCCTTGGAAAGAGAGCCCCGAGCACGCAACGATGGATCGCGTTCGGTGCTCGGTCCAACGAAATCACGGTCGATTTCGTAAGTCGCGACAGACCACGAGTCCATAAAGCACGCAGCATTCGAAGATCCGTGTCTGCCACCATGTCTGCCATCATGTCTGCCATCGTGCGTGGCCAACTCGTTCTCGGTCTCGCGGCGACTTCACGCGAAGTCAAACACAACCGCCGACAAGGGTGCTAGGCCCTGTCTGATGGATCGCCGAAGGCCCGAAATCCGCATCGACGCCCAACTGGCAAGGAGGCGAGGCGAGGCTGTATCCGCAGCGATACTGCGAGCCGACGACGACACCGCGAGTCGGGATGCCGTGCGGATTGAAGCCCGGTGCATCCGTCAGACAGGGCCTAGGCCCTGTCACAAGGCCTAGGCCCGTTCACGCGAGTTTTGGACTCGCCTCTTCGGATTTTGCGGAATGCCGATCTGTTCTCAGTCCGAGAATGGACGACATCAATGTCATGTGCGCTGCGCAGCAAACAACCCGCGCACACCGATCCAATCGCCATGACGCAGCGCTCGCCACAGGCGTTCCGGCCAGTCGCCGTACATGAATGGGCGCTCGAGAAGCGGAAACGCGCAAAGGCACAGCGCTGTCACGAGGAGCGCAAACGGCAGTCCGAGGAAGAACACCACGCGCTCAAACGATCCGCCGATGACTGGCGCGTCGACAAACGGCGCAAGAAATCGTCCAGCGCCGCTGACTACAAGAAAGTGCAAGAGATAGATCGTGTAACACGCGCCGCCGATCGCCGTCACAAGCGGCAGAGAGAGTACGGCGCGCACCAGTCGACCGCGGAACGCACCCAACAGCACAGCGAACAAACCAAGCGGAAGGAGCGCGATACCCCATGCGCTGACTTCAAGCGCGCGATAGGTCGCAAGCATGGCCACGAGTCCAGCGAGAAAGGCGAGGTCATAGAGAGAGGACCTCACTCGCATCTTGTGCGCAAGTTCTCGCGTTGTCCAAAGATCTGCGACCAACATTCCAACCAAGAAGAACGCGATTTCGCTTCCAAGCCACGAACCATGTTGTAGTGGACCACCGAGCGGCGGAAGTTCTGCGCCGCTCAATCGCACGCGTGCTGCGTATACAGACGCGAGCGCAATCGCAACAACCAGAATCGCGCGCCGTAGAGTGTCCGAGCGAAGCGCAAAGATCGCGGCGAGAAACGGTGCAAGTACATAGAACTGCACTTCGATTTCAAGACTCCATGAAATGAAAAATGCCCACGGCGTTTCGCCAAAAAGTGCCGTGCGCAGATAGACAGCGCCTGCGAGAAAATCTTCGATACGAAAATTTTCGCGCGCTGTCATGAAGACGCCTACGCCGAACAGCACAAGAGCAATCAAGTATGGCGGCTCAATGCGTGTGATTCGCTTCACATAGAAAGCACGCAGCGACGGCTTCCGCTCACCGAGCAGAAAGTGACGCGCAAACGGAAGCGTGACGACGAAGCCTGAAATCGCAAAGAAGAGTTGCACACCCAAGAAGCCGTGCGAAATCGACCAACCAAAGAGCGTACGAAGCGGATCAACTCCGTTGGTTGAGGCAACGATCTCCGGTGCCTTCACAACCATGTACATCACCGAGTGAAACAACACGACGGGCAAAATTGCGACAGCGCGTAGTCCATCGAGTTCGGGCAAAAACGCACCAGTCGATGTGACGCGGCGGAAAAGGTGAGCTGGAAATGGCATGTGTAAAAGCGACCGCTGCTGTCATCGACTTCTCACATACACCCTGTTGAGAATTGTGGGTCAAGATGCTCTCGCACGCATCGCAACAGCATGTTTGCTTCATCACGCGTTGATCTTGCGGCACACAAGCGTTTTGTGGTCAAAAGTTTTTGTGGTCACAAGTTCTTGTGGTCACAAGTCGCAGGCGCCCCACGACTGCAACAACAGTGACAGGTCGCCCGCTGCAACAACGCCGTCACCGTCGATATCCGCTGTGGTCCCCAGTTCGTCCCAATGAAGAAGAAGGATCGAAAGATCTGCCGCATCCCGAGAGCCATCTTGATTGATATCACCGAGACAGAGCACGCCTGCGCATGGCGGGTTCGCGCGACCAACTGTTTCGGTTGGAGATGCTGCGCTGTATGACATCGCGCCCATCACCCATGCGTCGGTGTCAAGACATCGACGCGCTGCGAAGATGAATATGCCACCCGCTGGGCCAACGCGCGACGGAGCGTAGGTCCATTCGCTCGTCACTCCTTCTCCGCCCCAAACAAAACTCACTCCATCGAGTACCTCACTCCACGGCTCATGATCAAGCGCACCATCGTCATCAAGATCAAGATCATCGCCCACAAAAAGTTTCGCCCCGCGCACGAGAAGTACGGTGAGATTGTCAGCATCTTCAAGATGTGGATCGGCAGCGAGATCTGGGTCGACGAGCAGCAAGCCGCTCGCATGGATCAAAAACGCACGATCGGTTGGTACAACGCGACCGCTCAATGAGATGACACTCTCAACAACGCCACTGTTTCCAAGTTGTGGGCCCAAGGCGTCGTCATCATCACCAAGCACCACAATCGACAATCCATCAAGCGGGTACCCAGCGACGCCCATAAGCTCGATGTACTCAACATTGACCAAGGGTGGCAGCGAGTCGATGCGGACTTCGCTGAGTTTCGGTGGCGGCACGAGCGCCGCAGTACTGCTCGAAAGAAGCAGAACCATGGCGATCGCAGAGAAGCGAAATGGCCTTGTTTCCATACCCTTCACGGTACAGCGCACTCGGGCGTCGGCAAGCGGACAGTGCAAAGTTCCGCCATTCGCGATGGGCCTGACGACAACCCTCCCAAAGAACAGGCGCCCATGTAGGGCGCCTGAGAGTCGTTTCTTGCATTGTCACTTCTTCAACGAGGTCTGCAATCTATGCCTCAGAGCGCAGCATCAATCATCTTTGCGAATTCTGGCTTTGGCTTGATTCCCATCGTCTTCGAGACAACTTGGCCGCCCTTGACCACGATGACGCATGGAATGCTCTGCACATTGAACTTGAGTGCGAGGTTCCGATTTGCATCGACATCCACCTTGCCAACCTTCGCGCGACCTTGGTACTCGCTTGCGAGTTGATCGATGGTGGGGCCAATCATGCGGCACGGTTGGCACCATTCAGCCCAGAAGTCGATGAGAACTGGAACATTGCTGCTTGCGACTTCGCTGTCGTAGTTGGATTCGGTAATGGTCAGAGTGTCGGCACCAGCCATGGTGATCTCCTGCGTCAATCGAAATGGGGCGAGTGGGTTGGAATGTCAGAACACTTGGTCGCGGCGGATGTCCGCTGCTTTCCATGAGCCGTTTCCAGCCACGCATCGTAGCGATGGGCTGCGTGTTCCGGAGCGCGTGAATTCCGCGCGTTTCGCGCGTTTCGCCGCGTGTTGATTCAGATGCCCGCGCCCTTCAGTACGGCATGCGCGACAAGCAGTGCCTCACGGTGCGCGCCGACATCATGCGCGCGAACAATGCGTGCGCCACCACCATACGCAGCCACAGCCGCGACGACCGAACCGATGATGCGCTGCTCTGGATCTGTGCGACCGCTCACGGCGCCAAGGAAGCTCTTGCGGCTTGCGCCGACAAGGACTGGGTAACCAAGCGCCGCGAGCTCGCTCGTGCGCGCCACGAGTTCGAAATTCTGCGCGACGGTTTTCCCAAATCCAAGACCTGGATCAAGCGCAATCGACTCCCGTGCGATTCCTGCTGCCATCGCGATTTCCGCTCGTGCAAGCAAGAAATCGCCAACCGTCTTCACAACATCGCTGTACTCGGGGGCGCGCTCGTAGCGATCGGAGTAACTGTCGTCTGATGGCGCAGCGAGTCGATGCATCAACACGACGCCTGCGCCACGGCGCGCGAGCAGCGGGAACATGCCTCGATCATCCGTTCCCGCGCTCACATCATTCACGAAGTCGGCGCCGGCGTCGAGCGCCGCGGCTGCGACCGTCGCATTTGTGGTGTCGATAGAAATCGCCACATGTGAGCGTGCGCGAATGCGCGAAATCGTGGGAATCACACGGCGAATCTGCTCTTCAGCAGAGACCTGCTGCGCGCCTGGACGCGTGCTCTCGCCGCCAACATCAATCACAGACGCACCCTGCTCGACCAAATCAAGTGCGTGCTGTGCTGCTTCTTCAAACGACGCAAACTGACCACCATCGGAAAAACTATCTGGCGTCACATTCACAACACCCATGATCGCGAACGGATCAAGTGACAACACTCGATCTGCACTCACAGGAAAGAACCGTGCTTCATCAAGACTCATGGTTGCGAACCCTGTGAAGGTCCGGCGGGTGATGCGGCACGCGACACGCCGCTTTGCGCTGCGAGTTTGAGGATCGCCGCAGGAACCACAATTGCTGTGCGGGCGCGCCCCTTCTCCAAATCAATAGCCAGCGCAATTGGCTCTGCATCCGCAGGCACTGTCGGCAACATGGTCTTCAATTGCTCTTCGCTCACAAAGCTCGATGCGATTTGTCCGGCGAGTCCAATCACGCGCCCAACGCCGATCATGACTTCAACATCGCGCGTACGGGGCAACCACTCCTCGATGGAAGTGACCGTCGCATCGTTGACGAGCGTGCCCTTTCCGCTTGCGGCTTCAAGCGCGCGATCAAAGACATCCGGCCGCTGACTAAATGTCACCACCACACCGTCCTTGGTGGAACGCGCCAAGCCGTGTACGCCACGCGCGCCAAAGATGAACTGTTTCGCCAATCGCTCAAAATCAAGGCCGGGTCGCTGCGAGGCGTCGACCACGGTTTCCTTCAATTCAAACGCTTCTGCGATGGTGCCACTTTTGAGTTTCTTGCCTTCTGTCCAAGTCGCCTCGCGTCGAAGACCCGCGCCTTCTCCAGCCAATGCTTCAAGGCCTGTGCGCATCCTTCGAAGTGTGCGCTCAGGTGCGCGTGAGCCAACAAACATTGCAGAGTCGTTCAACGCGCCACCAACGGCAACACCGAGTTTCGACGGATATGCAGCAAGTTGCAGCGATGTGATATCTGCGCCATCGGTGTAGGTCCATTCCGGTAGCACTGCGCGACCAACACCGATGAGATCAAGCAATTCGCCAACGCGCGCGATACCACCGAGCGCATCAACATCCATCGCAAGCGCAGCATAAAACGGCTTTTCTGGAAGCGCATTGAACTGCGCCTCGCCGCGCTTCTCACCGCCTTGCATCACTTGCGCAAGTTGTGAGGAGGGTTCCGCAACACCGAGTGCACCAACAAATAAACCAAGCGGATCGATGTCGATTGCAACAACACCATCCGCCAACATGTCCATCAACTCAAAGGATTTTTCGCGGCCAATCGCGCCGTTGCCGCCAAATTGCGAGAACGGGATGCCACCCACCACAGCCGAAGAAGCGTTGTTTCCTTGTTCCGCGTCATCCGCGGCGCGGGCCTCTGCAGCCCGAGCCATCGCGCGACCCGTTTCTACAGCTGCATGCAGTGCGTCACGCGAACCCCACGCAACAAGATCTGCGCGTGCAAGCCATGCGAACTCTGCGTCCTTCGATGTCGCAGCTTCGCCGCTCGAAAGCCGCGACAAAAATCGGTCGCCTACGCCACGCGGCATGTCCGCGGTTGGCAGTGATTCGCGCGTTGGCGCAAGCGCAACGCGCCCATCCAATTTGCGCGCATACAGCGTGATTCCCTGCGCACTGGTGAACGCATCGTCGCCTTTCTCTGCGTCTGGCTTCAGATTCGCTGTGAGAAAGGCATCTGCATCTGTCACCGGAACGAGCACGGTTGGCAGCGGTTGCGTTTGCTCCACTGCGACGGCCGTCGCTGGCGGGAAATATGCGACCAATGGCCCTTCTTCGTCGAGGTTCGCGCCAACCCCAAGTTGCGCCTTCAGAACATCAATGGGACGACCCATGGCGAGCACTCCGCCGCCGCCGATCGCCTCGACCAACTGCTCGATGTCTTGACTGGTGCGCTTCATGCTTGGAATGACGATAAACGACACTGCATTCTCGGGAACCCACGAGAGCGCCTTTGCAAGCGCTGGTGGGAGTTCGCGCGGAGCAATGTTGACGCTGCGCGGCAAACGCTCGACATGCATCGCGTTGGCAGCAGAAGGTGCTTCCGCGTTGACGAACGGGAACGGCGCCCACGCAAGCAAACCCGCGGCCATTCCTCCAACCAAACTCGTTCGCACCATGTTCAAGATTGTCAACGAAGAAATTCGCGCCATGTGGGTTACTCTACGGTCTCGCGTCTTGTTTTGTCTTCGCTGCGAATCGCAGCAGAGGCTTCGCGCGAAGCCGCCCATCCACCCGCAACTTCGCCGCCGTTCTCGGCGCACGACGGACTCACCCCATGACCAATCGATTCCTTGCAAAGACCGTTTCCCCCGCCCTTTCGACCGTGTTCGCTGCGTTGGCTGGAACCGTTGCCGTCGCGACAGGCCTCGCATGTTCGCAGTCAGCGCCGCAGTCGGCTGAACTGGATGCGAAGTGGAAAGACGCTTCTTTCTACGACCTCCAAGTGCGCACGCTTGACGGCGCAGACAGCACGCTGCAGGAGTATGCGGGCAAAGTGACGCTCGTTGTCAATGTCGCAAGTCAGTGCGGACTCACCGGCCAATACGCTGGACTTCAGAAGATGTACGACCGTCTTCGCGAGAAAGGCTTTGTTGTGATCGGCGTTCCTTCCGGTGACTTTGGCGGACAAGAGTTTGACACAGCCGATGAAATTCGAACCTTCTGCGACACGCGATATAGCGTGACCTTCCCGCTGCTTGAGAAATCAGTGGTGAAAGCCGGCGAGAAGCAATCGCTGGTTTTCCAGTGCCTTGGAACGAAGACCGGTGAGTTGCCAGGCTGGAATTTCGGGAAGTATGTCGTCTCGCGCGATGGCAAGCGCGCAGTGTTCTTTCCTTCGACAACATCACCAGAAAGTGCGAAGGTCATCGAGGCGATTGAGCGCTTCCTTGCGGAGCCAGTGCCTGAGACGGCGAAAACACCTCCCGAGAAAACACCCGAGAAAACACCTGAGAAAACACCCGAGAAGGAGCCCGTGAAGGCACCAGAAACTTCCGCCGACTCGACCGCAACTCCTCCGAAGGTCTAACGCGCGCCTTCACACGCAGAACCCGACGATTTCCTGTTGTCGCACGCGCCGCGGTGTGCCGTGAAACGCATAGTCTGCGGCTTATGCCAAATGGAACAACGCATCAGCCGATCGGTGGGCCTGCTGCGTATCCGCATCCGCGCCCCGGGACACGCGACTGGATCGTCGCTGCGCTCGTGCTCTTTCTTGTGTGGAGTGGGCTCGCGCCCCGCAGTCATGTGACATGGATGGCCGAGGTCTTTTGGGTCATGGGTGCGATCGTCATGTGGATTGTGTGGCTGCGGCGACTTCCCTGTACGCACATCGCATTTGCGCTTTTGGTGTTGCACTCGGTGGTGCTGATCATCGGTGGTATCTACACCTATGCCCATGTTCCACTTGGGCATTGGGTGCAAGAGTGGATCGGTCGCAGTCGCAATGATTACGACCGACTCGGTCATTTCATGCAAGGATTTGCACCAGCGATGTTGTGGCGCGAGGTTTTCCTACGCAACGGCGTCGTTGCGGTGCGAGGTTGGCTTGCCACGATTGTGGTTGGCATGTGCCTCGCGTTTTCCGCGTTCTTTGAGTTGCTTGAGTTCGGCGTTGCCATGGGATTCGGCGACGCATCCACCGATTTCCTCGGCGCTCAAGGCGATGTGTGGGACGCGCAATGGGACATGCTGTTTTGTCTCATCGGTGCAATCACAGCGCTCGTCTTTCTTGCTCGCATGCAAGACCGACAACTGCGCACTGTTCACTGACGACTGTGCGCGTCGCGTATTCGAAGCGTGACACTTGTTTGTGAAGTCAGCACCGCCACTCAGACGCAGCGGTTATTCAACCGTCACAGACTTCGCAAGGTTTCGCGGCTTATCAACATCCTTGCCGCGCATCACTGCAGCGTGGTAGGCCAACAATTGCAGCGGAATCACCGTCAGCAGTGGTTGGAACATCTCGATGCAGTCGGGCACATAGAACACCTCTTGCGCCAGACTCTTGATGTGATCGTCGCCTTCGGTTGCAACGGCAATCACATGACCACCGCGCGAACGCACCTCTTCGATGTTCGAGAGCACCTTCTCGTACTGCGAGTTGCGCGTCGCCACGAACACAACGGGCATGCCGTTGTCGATGAGTGCAATCGGTCCGTGCTTCATTTCCGCAGAAGGCATACCTTCTGCGTGGATATACGAGATTTCCTTGAGTTTCAGCGCACCTTCAAGCGCCACTGGGTAGTTCACACCGCGACCCAAGAACAGCCAATTCTCTCGATGCATGTACTTCTCAGTTGCTGCGCGAATGCGATCTGACCACGCGAGCGCGCGTTCGATCTTCGATGGCACTGCCTCAAGCTCACGCAACAAGTTCGAAACATACTCTTGCGAGAGATACCGACGGCGACCAATGAAAGTCGCAAGCATGGAGTTCACGAGCACTTGCCCAGTGAACGCCTTCGTACTTGCAACACCGATCTCGGGACCAACGCGCAAGTACACACCCGCGTCTGTTTCGCGAGCGATCGACGAACCAACCACATTCACCACGCCAAGTGCCAGTGCGCCGCGTTGCTTCGCTTCTTGAAGCGCTGCCAGCGTGTCTGCGGTTTCACCTGATTGACTCACAGCAACAACGACAGTGCCATCTTCGACGATCGGATTGCGGTAGCGGAATTCGCTTGCGAAGTCGTGTTCCGCGTGCACCTTGGCAAGATCTTCGAAGAGATACTTGCCAATCATGCACGCGTGTAACGCGGTGCCTTGTCCAACGAACACAACGCGCTTGGCGTTGGCCAGTGCACGCGCATGTTGTCCGACGCCACCGAGCCGAATCTCGCCCTTGGCAACATCCACGCGACCTTGCAGCGTCATGCGCAATGCGCGAGGTTGCTCGAAGATTTCCTTGAGCATGAAGTGGTCGTAGTGACCAAGTTCGATCTGCTCAAGATCAAACTCAAGTTCGCGAATTTCTGCGGTGATTTCGATGTTGTCGACGGTGGTGGTGCGGAATCCCTCGCGGGTGATACGCGCCACTGAATAATCATTCAATGCGATGGCTTGCGTGGTGTGCGACACAATGGCGCTCGCGTCAGACGCAACGACATACTCGCCGTTTCCAACGCCCACCATCAGTGGCGAACCCTTGCGGGCAACCACCAACACATCTGGCTCTTTCTCGCAAACCACTGCGATGGCGTACGCGCCAGTCACTTCGCGAAGCGCAGCCTGCACAGCTTTCTCAAGATCGCCCGCATACAACTCACCGATCAGGTGCGCCAACACTTCCGTGTCGGTTTCGCCGTGGAAGACATGGCCCTTTTCTGTGAGATACTTCTTCAGCGCTGCGTAGTTCTCAATGATTCCATTGTGAATGATCGCAATGCCGTGACCAAGTTTCTCGTCATCGCGATGCGGGTGTGCATTGCGCTCCGTAACTCCTCCGTGCGTCGCCCAACGCGTATGCGCAATACCGATGGTGCCACTGAATCCGCCGCGTTCACCGATCAATTTCTCAACATTCGCGACACGCCCAACTGCGCGCGCGATCTTGAGTCCGCCGTTCATCACGGCAACGCCCGCGGAGTCGTACCCGCGATACTCAAGGCGCTTCAGGCCTTCGAGAAGAATGTCTGCTGCTTGACGGCGTCCGATGTAAGCGACGATTCCGCACATAGTTTTGGGTCCAACAAAAGGGTCTAGATCTCAAGTTCTGGCAAGACTCGGCGTCGCAGGGATGCAGCCGCGCGCCTCTTCTTGCGCGCGGAGATATCGGCTCGACAGCCGTACACCTCTTGCGAAGGAAGTGACGATTCTTGAACTCTCTTGGAACTGCTGCGCGAACAAAGAGGCCAATAGCCTCATCCGCGCACCGCTGAGGGAGTTCTTCGAGCAACTCTTCGCGAGTCAGCAAGACTTGAAGCACCACATCACGAAGCACCACATCACGAAGCACCACACCACGAAGCATCGATCACGACGCGTGACCGATAATGGCAAGACCCGCAGAACAGAATCGCAAACAACACCGCGCACAGCACTGCCAACAACATTCACGGGTCGAGCCGTTTGAGCCTCGCGCTACGAACCGACACCGTGGTTGGTTCGCCCCCGTGAATCTGTACACCAATCTTTCCGCCCTTCGCGCGCTCTTTGGAATCGTCGATCACAGTTGCTGTCGGAACACCGTCGAGGAAATGTTCCATGCGATTCCCGCGCGCGACCACGCGATAGGTGTGCCATTCGTTGGTCTTGGGCGCTGCACCACCAGCGCCAGCAAGCGATGCGGTTGAGCGCGCTCCGTCGGCCGCGATCGTAAGCGCGTTGCCGCGCTCGGCCAAAATCCCGCGACCGCCCTCCTCGTAGCACATCGCCACATACGGCGAGTTCGGATGCGCGTCGATCTGCGGACCGCGCAAACGATGCTCACCAAACAACTCGCTGCGATACTGGACACCCGAATTGTTGCCCTCGACTTTCAGAACCACTTCCAACTCAAAGTCGCGCACTTCGCCGTTCCACACGAAGAATGTGTTGTGCGGCACAGGGTTCGCCTCGGTGGCACGACCAACCAAGACGCCGCCTTCGAGCGTCCAGAAGCGTGGATCAAACGAGAAGCCTGCAGTGGAAGTCCCATTGAAGATCTCGAGGAAACCGTCGTCATCGGTCTTCACAAACGCGCTGTCGCCGGCATCGCCACCAGCGCGCAAGAACGCGAGCAAATCAAGGAGTTCAGCCTCGGAAAGCGTGTCGAGAAGATTCGCGGGCATTGGCGAAAGCGGACTGCGTGATGCTGATGCGATGTCGGCTTTCGACAGCGTTTCACGCGCATCAGAAAACAAACTCGTGCGAACTTCGATCGAGTCGGCGGATTCGCCGACCTTTCGGCCCGTCACTGTTGCGCCACTTTTCAGCCGGAAATCGGTGTTTTCGTATTGATCACTGATTGTGCGACTTGGTTCGACCAAACTCAGAGCAAGATCTTCAAGTGAGAATCGCCGAGAGACTGCGGTGAGTTCTGGACCGCCGCTCCCGCCAATACCGCCAGCACGGTGACACTGCGCGCATTGCGTGGCGCGATAGGCACGCAAACCTTCTGCGTGATCGCGACCACCGACAAGTTTCGGCCCAAGTGCAACAATCTCAGCGACAGTCCACGCGCGACCAGGTCCGCGCGGCGTGGGTAGTGAAAGATCAACTTGCTTTCCACCAATGGTTGAAACCAACCGATCGCGGTCGTTCTCGGGAGCGTGAGACACAAACTCCTCGGCAATACGATTTAAGAATCCGGCGAAGGAGTTTCCGCCAGTGCCTTTCTTGAGCGCAGCAAGCGCGCGCGCGAATCGTTCTCGCGAATCAGCAGTCCATCCGCGTTGTGCATTGCGAATGGCGTAAGCGATCCCGATCTTCTGCGTCGATGGCGCATTCGCCAACATATCTGCGACAGCCTTGCCATACGGCCCTCCGCGCGCAAGCAGCGCTGCATCGACTTGCTGGGGCGCGCTCGTTTCGGGTCGCTCTAGAAGTGCGACAGCGACGGTCACTGCCTCGGGCGCACCAAGTTTCGCAAGAAGATTCGTGCGGTGCATGTCGAGTTCCCATGCGGTCGTCGCGTCGGAACCACCTTGTTTTGCAGGGAAATTCGCGAGGAGTGTGGCGCGCAACTCCTCTCCGCCGCCCGCGCCTGAAGAAAGTGGCGTAGAACGCGAAGTGGCCTGCGAGGCGAAACGCAACATCCATAACTCACACGCGCGCAGCCACTCGCGCTCGAGTGTGGTGCCACGAACCTCTGGCTCAAGCGCAACAAGACGAGCCGCGATTGGTGCGCCATCGATCTCTGCATCACCCATCCGGCACAGTGCCACAAGCGCAAGAATCGAGGACTGCGGTGGCATCACGCTGACTGCGCGATCACGCCACTGTTTCAGATCCCGATGTTCAAGCGCAATACGCGCTGCGCTGCGAACACCCGCATCTGTTGACGAGAGTCCCTCAAACGCAGCAGCAACTGCGGCTGGGCCAGCAGCCCATTCCATGGGTCGGTGATACTGCTCAAGTTCGCGTCGTTTGAGTAACGCCGCTGGCGTTTTCATCGGTGCGCGCTTAATCGCAACTGGATTCTCAGAACGCACGCGAAACACAGCACTTGGCAAGTTGCGTCCACCAACCGAGAAATACATCGATCCGTTCATGACCACGGCATCTGTCAAAGGCAGCGGTCGGCCCGCGACGAACGGCTCGACGCGGAACTGCGGACTTGATGCTTCGCGCGAATCGTCGGTGATGAAGCCGGCCCACATCGTGCCGAATGTCCAATCGAGGAAGAACATGCAATCGTTCCATGGCGCAGGGAATTGCAGGCCCGCCGAACTCAGCACTCCGGTCGGAGATGCAGGTCCGATGTTCACGGCAGGCGGCAACGAATCAGGACTCCATTCCGGCCATTTTCCGCTGCCAGAACGCCAACCGTAATCAACGCCGCTCGCCAATTCGCAGACGCGCGTTGGGCGATACCACGGCAAGCCCATGTCCCATTCCATATCACTGTCGTAGGTGTACGCACGACCAACTTCATCGAACGCAAGGTCGTAAGAGTTGCGGAAACCTGCTGTGATGAGTTCCCACTTCGAACCTTCACGATCGGTGCGTGCGATCCAACCACCAGGAGCCATCACGCCAACAGCGTGGCCGTTCGCATCCCACAAGCGGTCAAATGCAATGTCTTCTTCCCAATGTTGGTCGGTGCCGAAGCGTGGCAGCCGCGAATTCAAAAGCGCAGGCTCTGGCACAGCGCAGTGATTTCCACCGACAACCCACAGTGAACCATCGGGCGCAGCAACGATTTGATGCGGCCCGTGTTCGCCGCCATCCTTCGCAATCGCAACGAGCATCTTCTTCTCGTCGTAGGTTCCGTCGCGATCGCTGTCGCGGAGACGCCACACACCGCGTGCGTCACCGCCGCCTTCGTTGACGACGGCGAAGAGATCGTTGTCCACCACAAGAACGCCGTGTGCGCGGCCGATTTCTGGCTCGATGAGAGCGATACTTGAAGCACTTGCTGGCTGACCATCGCCTGCAGGCGTGATCGCAAACATGCGCCCGTATTGCGCACTGGCGATCAAGCGCCCCCGCGCGTCGTCGGTTGCAAGCGCCACAATCGAACCGCGCGTGCGCGGCGCGACATAGACCAGTTCGCAAATGAAACCTGGTGGCACAGCAATCGAGCGCGCGATATCTGCAAGTTCACCTGGTGCACCGCCAAAACTCGCTGCCACGCCGTCACCCCACGGACCCTCGCCGAGATTCGCAAGAACGGCGCTCGGTACAGGCGTTGCTGTCCATGCACCCGATGCTTGCCACGCTGGATCGGTGACGACGCGTACGCGTGTGCCGTCCGTTTCTGTCCACTCGATCATCGCGCAAAGCCCAGCTGGACCGCCGTCGTTGGTCGCATCGATCACCAATTCATGCACCCCGGCGCTCAACTCACCAAGATCAACTTCAATGGGCTCTTGCCAATCGTTGGTGCGCGCAACTTCTTTGCGATCAAGTGTGACGACCGCCTTGTTATCCGCGCTGACAACCAATCGCGCCGCCTTCACACTTTCCGGCGCGCGAAATCGACGCGTGAAAATCGCTTGATCGACCGTGGCTTCGCCTGGTGCCCAAATCCACATGGGCGTTGCAAGCGGCGCCTTCGCGGCGGTCGTTGATGCCGCGCCTCCAGCTG